>CAYGWL010000001.1:0-3009 GCA_964353575.1 uncultured Methanosarcinales archaeon
CTGGAAAGGCAGACATACTTCCACCAGAAGAAATACCGCAAACAGAAGGACTCATTTGGCCAACTACAGGGACAGTAACACAATGCTTTGGAGAACCAACTCCTGGAACAGAGCCGCAGCACGGGGGCATTGATATTGGTACGCCAGTGGGAACAAATGTTGTGGCTGTAGCAGATGGTGTTGTTATGGACATGAGAATTCATAATCAACACTATAAAACGCCATGCGAGAGCCAAGCCTCTTTAACATACGCTAGCGGAACCACTCTTACTTTGTACCATGCGGATTTAGGTATATATACTAGATATGTACACCTTTCTGGAATCGAAAGCGACATACTCCAAAAATTCAACCAAGGACAAAGCGTTGAAGTAAAACAAGGTGAAGTCATAGCTTATGTTGGCAACTCGGGATGCTCAACAGGACCGCATCTTGACTTCAGGATTTCCAAGAGTGATAACTTTGCTTGGAACGTTGCAGAAGATGCAGGGGATTATGTGCCTGGTGGATGCAGATATCAGATGGAAGTGTGAATTCTGTGAATGTTAACATGTGCTTATTAAAACAAGTATATTCCAAAACACAAAAACATATAAATTGTGCCCTTTAAGGTGTGTTAGGTGGATTTTATGATAAAGATGCCTTACGAGGACTTAGTTGAGAAAATAAGCCAAAAATCCGGCTTAAATAAAGAAGACATAGAAGCAAAAATAAAGAAAAAGCTTGAACAGCTCTCAGGCTTGGTGAGCAAAGAGGGTGCTGCACACATAGTGGCAAATGAACTGGGAATAAAGCTCTTTGACCAGGTTGCTGGAAAACTCAAGATAAAAGACATACTCTCTGGAATGAGAAGCGTTGATGTTGTTGGAAGGATAATGCAAATACAGGAACCAAGAAGCTTCTCAACAAACAACAGAACAGGACAAGTGGCTTCAATCCTCATAGGAGATGAAACAGGAAACATAAGGATTGTTCTCTGGAATGAGCAGGCTGAAAAGGTCAATAAAATGAAACTTGATACAGTTGTCAAAATTGTTGGAGGTTATGTAAGAGACAGAGGCAATGACAAAGAGGTGCACATAAACCAGAGAAGCAAAGTAATAATCTCACCAGAGGATGAGAATGTTGGCGAGGTAAAACCTGTAAGCAACAGAAAACACATATCTGAATTAGTTGGCGGGGAAAGTGCTGAAGTAAGCGCAACCATTGTCCAGGTATTTGAGCCAAGATTCTTTGAGGTATGCCCTGAATGCGGAAGAAGGATTAAACAAAAAGAAGGTGGCTTTGTGTGCGACACACACGGCATGGTGGAGCCGGATTATTCATATGTCATGAACGCCTTCATAGATGACGGAACCGAATCCATAAGAGCTGTGTTCTTCAGGCAGCAGGCAGAAAAACTCATGGGAAAAACAAAGCAAGAATTCTTAAGCTACAGAGAAAATCCGCCCGGGTTTGAAGAAGCAAAAACAGAACTGCTGGGAGAAGCCATTAATATTAACGGAAGGGTTGTGAAAAACGAGATGTATGAAAGAATAGAAATCATAGCGAACAGCGTTGCAAAAGCAGACCCTGAAGAAGAGATAAAGCTTCTGCAACAAGACCAACAAGAACTCAAAAACCCTGAAAAATGATGTTCTTCACGCACCTTGCTTTGGGTGTTTTTATGGGCTTATTGTCCATAAAACTTAATTTTTTAAACATAAATGCAAACATAAACAGCGCTATTTTATTTTTAACAATAACAACAATCTCATCAATAATCCCTGACATAGACATAGCAACATCATTCATAAGCAGGAAAACAAGCAGAGCAACATACGCAATAAGCTACTTCTTCAAGCACAGAGGCATAATACACAGCATATTGGTGCCAATTGTTATTTTTGCTGTTATTTACACAATCAACACACAAATAGCATCAGCCATTCTCATTGGCTATGTTTCACACCTCATGATTGATTCACTAACCAAAACAGGTGTACAGCCATTTCTTCCAGTAACAAATTACAGAATCAAGGGCATAATGAGAACAGGAAGGCTTGCTGATTTTATGATTTTCATATTTTTAATAATATTAATCATAATTATTACGGTGTAGAATAAAATCTAGTTTTGGTAAAACTCCTCACTCATTAATAAGGTTTCCAAAGCGTGTCCATCTCTCATTACCTTATCTAGTGTTTCTTTATCAATTTTCCTCACATAATTAACGAAATTATGGCGATTTCTCCAAAACGCCCAGAGAGTGTTTAAATGACGGAGAATCTTCGGCGGGGAAGCCACGCCCAGTCTCTTAGCGAAATAATTCGCTTCAGCTTCACCTATAGCTATGCCACCCTTAACCAAAGGAAGATAAGATCCGCAGTGCCTAAGGATTATGTGCCCCAACTCGTGCGCGTAAATAAATCTTCTGACTTGAGGAAAAGATTTCTTTGGACGGAAAAGATAATAGTAGGGGTCCTTCTTCCTAGCATAAGGAACTATGCAATCAATATCAGGAATAATTACGTTAAAGTTGCGTATCATTGCTTCAAAATCAATGTGCCTGCCATCAGAATACTTGTCCCGTAGATAATCCGCAAAAAAATCTATGAAAACTTTACTAGCTTCAGGAATTGCTTTGTCATCCATGGGTAAGAGAGAATGGAGGAGGATATATAAAGTTTTGGATGAGTGAAAGTTTTTAAAGTCGCCCTTTTAATTGTGTGTAAATACAAAACGTGATAAAATTTCCGCTTTCCCCGAAAGTTGAAGGAAATCTCAGATTTCCGAAACATAAGAAATTGTAAAGCAATTTCTGGGCTTAGGAAATCCCTGATTTCCTAAACTTCAGAAAGTTTCCGAACTTTCTGTAAATTCTCATAGGACACTGGACATGCACGCGTAAGCTATATAAATAAAGCGTCAATAAGCATGATTGCCGGACATGGAAGGAGGACAAAAATGAATAAACCAGTAAAGAAGTTCAGGGCAGGAGCAGTAAGCGCTGCTGTATGGGAAAACCAG
>CAYGWL010000002.1:0-1835 GCA_964353575.1 uncultured Methanosarcinales archaeon
TGATAAGCTTGTCTGTGAGTGCTTTGCTCGTGCTTGTTGTGGGAGCAACAAGCATTCAATCGCTTGTTGCCAATCCTTTCAGCAACTCTGTAATCATCATTTTTTGGGTTATCATACCTGCAAGCCTTGCCATGGACTTGAGCAATGAGCTTAACATTTTCAAAAAATACGCGTTCGGATAAAGGAGGGAAAAATGAAGATTTGGGAAGTGCAAAAAATAAATGAGGAAAAGGGACACTATTTTTTTAGCAAGGATACCATGAACTTTTTCAGTTCAAGGATAGAAACAAAGGGTGATTTGATCGGCGACAAGTTTTTCGTCACAAGCGAACAATTTAAGCCTTCTCCAGGCATTGATGGAACTATCGACGGTAGTTTTCCAAGAAAATTCAGCGTGAGAGAATTTAATAAGGAATCGGGAGACATCCATACCGTCGGAGAATTTCAGGAATTTAGCACTAAAAAAGCGGCGGAAGCATTTGCTGGCTGCATGATTGACCACGACTTAGAATATTGTAAAAAACTTATGGGGAAAGAAAAATGAGTTTTGGTTTTAATACAAAAAGGTTGTTGGAGCCGAATACTTGGACAAGCATAGGATTCATAGCTTTATTCACTTACTTCACCGGAGCTCTGGGCGTTGATCCTTTAAAGAGTCTCAGCACACTTCCTTTATTCCTTGTTAAGGGTGGCTGTTTTATAGGCATTGCGGGAACGGTCTATTATCTTATCAGTAGGCTTGTGAGTGTTGATGGGGTTGAGATTTGGAAAAGATTCACATGATCATCATTTGACTAAGCCTTTTTCCCCTCTCCCCGAGAAAGGCTTACCACCCATAGTCTGGTGGGAGGGGGGAAAAAATTGAAGAAAGGAACTTGGAGGAAAAAAAATGGATGCAAATTTTAAGAAATTGGCATTGAAGATTGTGATAGTTGGAGCATTGGCAGCGCTTCTGATGTGGTTCGGAACACTCTTCTGGAATGCTATGAGTCCATTGTTTGGGGCACTAGCGCCGATAATCTTTGTTGTACTGATTGTTGGGCTGATGTTCTTGAGCATGTGGATACATCCAGGAGTTGAGAACTGGGGAGAGATTATTCCGCCAGTAATAATTGCTGTGACGATGCTGGGAATGCTCAACATGGTAGGATTGCCTTATCCATCATTATTGTTTCCGAAGACGGTGGCTGCTGAATTGAAGCCGCTCGTGATTTTCGGATTTGCTGGAGCTATGGCTTTCCTGTCCGATACCATAGTTGAAAAGATGTATCGGAAATAAAAATAAAGAGAGGGGAAGAAAGGCATGAAGCAGGCTTTGCTAGTTGGAGTTGGAGGCAGCTTATGGTTTAAAGCTGTAGAGTACTATTTTTGGTACCGAACAGGCACATCCTTAACCTATTTAGTGGGTATGTTGCCTTTTCAGCTGGTAAGTCTTCTGATGATTAGCGTTCCCTTAACCCTCTTTTTTTATTATTTCAAAAAGAATTGGGGTCTAAGCTTTGTTCCTTCACTGTATTACATAATCAAGGACTCGCTTAATGTGTTGTTCGGAAATCTTCCAGCATCACAAATTCCTTATTCTGCAGTGGAGGCTATCGTTATTGGTTTGCCCATAGGCATCACTTGGTATTTTCTTGCTTACAAAACAGACTGGGTGACAAGGTGGGGGAATTAACATGGCTTTTCAGACTTGGAACATGCTGAATAATGATAAGAAAAGGCTTATCGCTGTGCTTTTTCCCGCAATGCTTCTTGACATAGTATTTATCTTTATAATTCCTGAACTGATGAGCGCAGGAATCCTGTATCTTGTTTCAAGCATGATGGCTATCCTT
>CAYGWL010000003.1:0-1639 GCA_964353575.1 uncultured Methanosarcinales archaeon
ACAAAAACCGCACTATTCCCCGGACTAAAGTCCGGGGTTTTTTACGTGCGGTTTTTGGGATTAAAAATTTCGCACTGAAGTGCGAGGTTTTAAACCTGCGAAATTTTTAATAATAAATGCGAAGAGGAAAGCAAGATGAAATGTCCTGAATGCGTAGCTGAAATGAGAAATGTAAAAGTAAGAGTAGAAGGTGCAGTAAATAAAGTTATGAGCCATCAATGCTCAAAATGCGGTTATTTTGAATTTGACAAAAAATCTTCATCCAAGATTATTGATGAGTTAAGATTAAAGGAAGCAACTTTGAGGATAAAGCAGAGAATAGTAAAGCTCTCGCAAGGAAGATTAGGCATATACATCAATAAACATGTTGCTGAGAGCCTGAATTTAAAATCTGGCAAGGAAATTTATGTCTCTGTGCCTGACAAGAAGCACATACTTCTGAGGATTGAATAGAAAATTTTCTGTTTTTGATTTTTCGGAATTATTCCGATTTCAGAGTGTAAAGGGTTATTAACTCCTTTTTTATTTCATTAACTCATGTTTTTACAGATAATGCTGTCAACAATAATTGGGGTTGTTCTTGGAGCCATTACAGGCATAACCCCTGGCTTGCACCTGAACCTGGTTGCAGCAGCAATATTCTCAATGTCGCCTTTATTGCTAAACTATTTCAGTCCAGTAACAATAGCAACAATACTTATCTCAATGTCAATAAGCCACACCTTCCTTGACTTTATCCCTTCAATATTCCTCGGAGCGCCTGATTCTGAAACCGCCCTTGCAGTTCTTCCAGGACACACTTTGCTATTAAGGGGCAGGGCTTATGAAGCAGTTAAACTAAGTGTGATGGGAGGATTAATAGGATTGGTTTTTGTTATTTTGCTCATGCCTTTGCTTGTTTTGCTGGTTCCAATGATTTACAACAACATAAAAGGTTACATGGGATGGTTATTACTGATAATATCAATATTCATGATTTTAAGAGAGAAAGATAATAACAAAAGATTCTGGAGCTTTGTTGTCTTCTCATTGTCCGGGTTACTGGGATTGATTGTTTTCTCCATACCAAACCTCAAAGAGCCATTGCTGGCATTGCTCTCAGGATTATTTGGAATAAGCATGATTGTTAAGAGCGTGCTTAAAGGGGTTAAGGTTCCTGAACAAACAATCACCAGCAGTAAAATCAAAAAGAAAAAGATAATAAAACCAATACTTGCAGGCGCATTCTCTTCAAGTTTGGTAAGCATCTTTCCTGCTTTAGGGCCAGCGCAGGCAGCAATACTCGCATCCCAAATCTTTGGACAATTGAAGGCAAAGTCATACCTTGTTATGATGGGATGCATAAACACTGTATCAATGATATTCGGGCTTATAACGCTCTACACAATAAGCAAGGCAAGGAACGGGCCCATAGTGATAGTTCAGGAAATAATGGGCAGTTTTGGAATAAAAGAATTAATATTATTAATAACAATATCAATCATAACAGCAGGAATCTCAGTCATATTAGCATTGCTGCTGGGAAGATTATTCACAAGAATCATAAACAGCATAAACTATAAGAAAATCAGCATAAGCATAATACTGCTGATAACAGTCATTGTTTTTTACTTTTCAGGATTGCTGGGAATCTTAATAC
>CAYGWL010000004.1:0-6651 GCA_964353575.1 uncultured Methanosarcinales archaeon
GTGTCCATAAGGCTGTCTCTGCCCACCATTGACTGGAAGAAGAACTCTGCAGGACTAAGCCCTGATTTAAAGCTGCTGCGTATAAAGCCATGGGCTTCTGGCCCCAGGTCTTCCCGCTTGAATATTGAGAGTGTCCTGTTCTTCAATCCTTTTTCTATTCTTTTTCCTCTGAGGGCTTGCTGTCCAACTGCAGCTGACATCTGCGCAAGGTTGAGTGATGTTCCTCGCGCTCCTGAAGCTGACATTATGAGTGTGTGGGAATTCCTGTCAGCTGTTCTTGATACAATAACTCCTGCCTGGTTTCTTGCCCTGTTCAATAGCTCAAGTATTTTTAATTCAAGTGTTTCCCTAACAGTTCTTCCTGGGAATGCTTCCAAGCGGTTGTTGTAATATGATTCTATAAGCCTTTGGACTTCCAGGTTGGCGTTTTTGAAGAGCTGGTCTATCTCCTGCTTGGCGTTTTGCGGAATGTCCATGTCTGTTAATAGCACTGTGAAGCCGCGCTTCATAAGGGCTGACAAGCCCAGCCTGAATATCTTTCCCAAGAGGTCTATTGAAAAGTCTGCTCCGTATTTTTTGTGCAAGTTTCTCAGCATTAAGCCAGAGCCCTCTCCGAGATTGTTCTTGTCCATAACTCCGGACAATAGTTGCCCGTCCTTTATAAGAACATAAGCGTCTCTTTCACAGTTTGCTTTTTTGCACTGGTCGCAATGAATGCAATTTCGTGATTTTCCAACAAAATTGAAATCTTCGGGTATGAGTGCGCTGAAGACCTCTTTTCCAGTGAGGGTCTTCTTTTTAGGAAGCCTGCTGAAATCAGTAACGCCTGCATCTGCCAGTATGTCAACTGCTTCCTCAAATACTAGCTTTGAATCCTCTTTGGTAAGCAGGTATGCTCCTGATAGTGAATCCTTTGTGCAGCCAATTATTGACAATCCATACCTTGGGCTTGTTAGCTGGGTCTGGACAAGCATAAGATGCTCTGCCTCTGCCCTTGCTTCCTCTGTCTGGGGTATGTGGAGGTTCATCTCGTCTCCGTCAAAGTCTGCGTTGTATGGGTGGCACACAGCAGGGTTAAGCCTTAGTGTCTTGTATGGGAGAACCCTTACCTTGTGGCACATCATGCTAACCCTGTGCAGGGATGGCTGCCTGTTGAAGAGTGCTATGTCCCCGTCCATGAGATGCCTCTCAACAACATAGCCTATCTGGAGCTCTTCCATGCTTTGCTCTATTGTTTCAGCTGTTAGCTTTTTCTTTTTTCCGTCAGGCCTTACTATGTAGTTAGCTCCTGGATAGGTGTCAGGCCCTCTTCTTACAAACTCTTTGAGGTATTCCATATTCCATTGAGTGATCTTTTCAGGAACAGTGAGCTTCTTTGCCATTATTAATGGGATTCCCACCTCGTTCAAGCCAAGCAAGGGGTCAGGGCTTATAACTGTTCTTGCAGAGAAGTTTGTCCTCTTTCCAGCAAGATTGTGCCTTATTCTTCCTTCCTTGCTCTTTATTCTCTCGGTTATTGTTTTTAATGGCTGGCCTGAGCGGTGCCTTGCAGGAGGCAGCTGGGCAACGCTGTTGTTAAAGAATGTTGTCACATGATACTGCAGCAAATCCCATAAGTCCTCTATTATTATTTCAGGTGCTCCTGCATTTATGTTTTCAAAAAGCCTTTGGTTTATCCTTACTATGTCTCCGAGCTTGTGCGTTAAATCATCCTCTGAGCGCTCTCCTGTTTCAAGTGTTATTGATGGTCTCATTGTAACAGGAGGTATTGGAAGCACTGTGAGAACTGTCCATTCAGGCCTCACTGCATTCGGGTTTAAGCCAAAAAGCTCTATGTCCTCGTCAGGAACTTTCTCAAGCCTGCTTCTTACCTCTATTGGAGAAAGCCTTTTGTCGCCTTCCATGAATGTTGTTGGCTTTTCAAGTGTTATCTTCTGCTGCTTTGCCTTGCAGTAAGGGCACTTGTTGACTGTTTTCAAGCCAGCTATTATCTCCCTTATCTTGTCCCCAACAACTTCAGGACCCTGCTCCAGTGCAGTTTGTTTAAGCTTATCAGAATAGTATCCAATTTTTGCTTTTGGTATGAGTATTCTTCCGCATTCCCTGCATGTCCCTCGGAGCATGTCAAGTATTGTTTTAACAAAGCTAAGATGTATCACAGGCCTTGCAAGGGTTATATAACCAAAATGGCCAACGCATTCCTTGAGCTTTGAACCACAAGTTTTGCATCTAAGCCCTGGGTCAATGACACCAAGCCTTATGTCCATAAGGCCTCCGTCAACAGGATAGCCCTCTTTGTCATAAAGCTCAGGCGTTACAATCTTTGCAGAAGCCATCTTCTTTATGAGCTTAGGGTTCAGGACTCCGAAAACAATGGAGTTTACCTTCTTGTGAACCGGAAGTTGTTCTAGGTCAATTGCTTCAGCCATTTTAGTACCTGTTCTTTAGTTTTAATTTTGGATATATGCACAATGATTTGAATTCATCAAGTATTAGCTTGAAGGCATAACTTATCTCTATGAAGCTTATTTCAGAGTCGCCGCATATAGGACAATAACTCCTGTTCTTGTAAGTGTCGTAAATGGCTATTAAGCCGCATTCCTCGCACACAGGCACAACTGTCCTGTCTGAATCAAATCTTTCCTTTAACAATAATGATGCGCCATGAGCCACAAAAGTGTCCTTTTCCATCTCTCCTAAGCGCATTCCTCCTTCTTTTGCCCTTCCCTCTGTTGGCTGCCTTGTGAGCAGCTGTATTGGACCTCGGGCTCTTGCCTGTATCTTGTTGGCAACCATGTGCTTAAGCTTTAGGTAGTACATGTCTCCTACGTAAACCTTGACACGGTACTGCTCGCCTGTTTCTCCGTCATACATTGTCTCAACACCATTTTCCCTGAAGCCCATGCTTACAAGCTCTTTTCTTATGTCCAGTTCCGACTCTGAATCAAACACTGTCCCATTGACATATCTTCCTGATAGGGCTCCTGTTTTTCCGGCAATGAGTTCTATGAGATGCGCAAGCGTCATTCTCGTGGGTATTCCGTGCGGATTGAATATTATGTCCGGCCTGATTCCTGATGCTGAGAATGGCATGTTTGATTCAGGAACTATCAAGCCAATAACACCCTTCTGTCCGTGTCTGGATGTGAATTTGTCTCCTATTTCAGGAATCCTCTGGTCTCTAATCTTTACCTGGACGAGCTTGTTGCCTTCTGCGTTCTCTGTTATTAGCACAAAGTCAACTATTCCCTCCTCGCCGTGCTTCATGGCTACAGAGCTCTCCCTTCTTGTTGCAGTTGAAAGGCTGTACTGGTCAACGCTGCTCAAGAATCTTGGAGGAGATGTTTTTCCTATAACAACATCGCCTTCAGCAACCTTTGCCTCAGGATATATTATTCCATCTACCTCAAGATACCTGTAATCCTTCTCGCTCTTATAGCCCTTGACATCCTTGTCAGGTATTGATACCTCGTCAACCAGTCCTCCTGAGTATCTGAGTTCCTCTGCTATTGCAGGCCTGTAATAAGTGCTTCTTCCCAAGCCGCGCTCTATGGAGCCCTGGTTTATTATTATTGCATCCTCTATGTTGTATCCCTTGTAGCTCAGAACAGCAACAACAACATTCTGGCCAGCAGGATGCTCTTCATATTTTGAAACCTTGTGGATTATTGACTGGACCAGGGGCATCTGGGGCGTGTGCAAAAGATTAACATCCATGTCCATCCTTACCAGGAAGTTGGTTGCATAAAATCCTAATGCCTGCTTCTGGTTTTTTGAGCCGGTATTGACTTTCTGTGCAGAATTGAAGTTTGCAAATGGAACCAATGAAGTGCTTAATCCAAACATATCAGTCGGGCTGACCTCAAGGTGCGTGTGCTCTTCGGTGAGCTCTTTTTCAAAGAATGCTGTTAGCACATTTTCCTCCTCTCCTGCGTCAAGGTATTCTATTATTCCCTGCTTCACCAGGTCAGACCATTTCAGCTCGTTCCTTTCAAGCTTTTCCAGGTGCTCCTTGGTTAGCAAAGGCATTCCATCCTTGACAACTATTGCAGGCCTGCGAACCCTTCCGCTTAAGTGCTCTATGTATACCTCGTCTGTGCTGTCATTATGGAAAACATTGACGTTTGTTGGTATCACTCCTTTTCTTCTGTTCTCAACTATCTTTTCCCTGAACTCTGATGCGTTATCAACGCTTCCAACAAACTTTCCTCCAAGGTATACGTCTGCCATCAAATCACCGTCTTAAGCCCCAGGTTCTTCAATGTCTTCATGAGGCTTTCCTCCTGTGTGTTGTCAGTAAGGGTTGCAATGAGTGCAAGGTTTTTCTTCAAACCAATATTTGTTCCTTCAGGAGTTTCTATGGGGCATAGCCTTCCCAGGTGGGTGCAATGCAGCTCTCTTGCCTCAAAGTTCTCCTGTGTTGCTGACAATGGACTCACGACTCTTTGCAAGTGCGACATTGTGTCCAGGAAATTTATGCGCTGTATTCTCTGGCTTACTCCTTTTCTTCCTCCGACCCATGCGCCTGTTGCCATTGCGCTGTACATCTTCTGGGTCATGAGCTTCTCCCTGATTATGACTTTTATCGAGGGGAACTTCCCTCTTTTGACTATTCTCTGGAAATTGTAGAGCAAATCTCCAATCAATACCTTTAGGTTAACTCTGAAGAGGTCAGCAAGCAAATCTCCGCTTAGCTTGAGCCTTTTGTTCATGTAGTGGTCCTTATCATCCGGCTCTATCTCCCCCCTGCTGACCAGTATGTATTTCTTGAGCATCTTGCAGATATTATACGCCTTGAACATCCTGTCTTTTTGAGTTATTCCGAGATGCGGCAAGAGATACCTGTCAAGTATCTCCTTTGTGCGCTCAACCCTTATCTCCTTTGACTGGGTTATGCCTGAGCGCTTTGCTATGAAGTCTATCGCCTCCTCCTCGCTTTTTATGTCCGCTGCTTCCATAAGATTAACCAATACTTCATCAAAGTTTCTTTCAGAAACAAATTTCATGATTTCCTGGTCCTTCAAAAGCCCAAGCGCCTTTATCACTACAACAACCGGAACCTTCTGAACCCTTGTGAAGCTGAGGTAGAATATGCCATCCTTCATCATCTCTAAAGTATGAGGTATTTTGTAAGAACCCCTTTCAGAGAACATCTTACCAGTATACCTGCTCGTTCCGGTTTTGTTCTCATCAACCAGCATCTTGTTTGCTGCAAGGTCCTCTATCTTTACCAGAACCTTTTCAGTGCCATTAATTATAAAATACCCTCCTGGGTCTGTTGGATCCTCGCCGTGCTTTATTAGTTCCTCGGAACTTAGCTTGTAGAGATGGCACTGCTTTGATTTGAGCATTATTGGAATGCTTCCAATCTGCGTTTCAAAGCTCTCCCTCTGGGCGCCGTTTATGTGGGCGGAAACAGTTATGAAGCATGGAGCAGCATAAGTTATCTTCCTCAGCCTTGCCTCTATTGGATAAATCTTCCTCTTGGAACCATCAGCCTCAGTTATCTCAGGCTTCTCAACCCTTATCTTGTCAAACCTTATCTTGAACTCATCAACATTGCTCGGAATGATTGTTGGCTCAATCTCATCATTCTCTTTAACTATCTGTTTCAGTTCAAAATCTATGAAGTTGTTAAAAGACTCTATGTCAGACTGTATGAAGCTCTCCTCGCTGAAATACTTTTTAATCAAAATGTCGTAATTACCCACTTACAACCACCCTGTAAAATACTGTTTTTCCTGCTGTTGTGCTAGGCCTCTCAATCATTATAACATCTCCTGCTTCCACTTTTAGTTTGGATATGGCAGGGTCTTTTTTGCTTATCTTTGGAAGCTCTGCTTCAGAAATATTGTATTTTTCAAGCACCTTCTGCTTGTCTTTTTGGCTGAGCTTAGTGTGCTTAGGCACCAAAACATGCTTTGTTACATCCGAGGTATCCATTTTGCTTTAGTTTATATATGGGCCGGACGGGATTTTCATACCTTTTTTGGTTAAGCTTTTTTGCGTAAGCAAAAAAGGTTATTTTGAACCCGCGACTACCTGATTGCTTTCAACCTGCTGAAAGTCCGAAAACCTCCATTTTTGTTAAAAGTCAGGTGCGCTTTCCTGCTTTAAAGTGCCAGGCTGCGCCACCGGCCCAACAAAATTTTTATATACTAAGAAACGGTGCCAAAACACCGTTTCTGGTACAAAGAAATGCTTTGCATTTCTTGTGCAAGAAGTTCCAGAGGAACTTCTTTGTATCCTAAAAATCCGCCTACGCTGGATTTTTATGATTTTTTTGCTTCAGTTTCTTTAAAAACGCCCTGGTCGGGACTTTCAAGCCATAGTTAAAACTATGTCTTTTTGAACCCGAGTCGAAGCCTAACTACCAATACTCTTTCAAGAGTTTGAAAAGGATTTTGTCGACAGGGCTTCATGATGACCGGACTACACTACCAGGGCTTTTTGACTGAGCAAGCGAGCAAAATATTCTTCAACCAGTTTTATAGCTGTGTCAAGCTTTAAAACAGTTAAAGAAAGATTTGCCCAGCCATACAATGTTAGGATTTAGAGCCCCTTTATAAAGCTTTCGGTGTTTGGTAGGATTTTTGAATAGTTATTAAGAGTTACTGCTGGCTTCCATGACAAGGGAAAAAGGGAGTAAAG
>CAYGWL010000005.1:0-1627 GCA_964353575.1 uncultured Methanosarcinales archaeon
ATAATTTGCCTGTATCTCAGTGGTGTTCTCGTTAATGCTTTGCAGATGCTCGTCAAGCTCTTCCTGTATGCTGCTGAACCTGTTCAGGAATATCCTCAAATCGCTGTTTTTTTCGAACACATTATCACCTTTATCCTCTAAATACAGCGCTTATTAAAAAGAATTGCTGTTGTTAAACTTATATTTTAGAGGAGAAGATTAACTTGTTTTTAGTAAAGAATATATATGCTAGGGGTTATTACACAAGATTTAGTATGGTAAACTCAAAGTCGCAATTGGCAATTATACTTTCAAAGCTAAAAGTATTTGAAAAACCATCTCAGTATAGAGAACAGTATACCACAGACTCTGAGGCAGGCGCCAGTGTGCTCTGGTTTGCCTTTATGAGAGGAGATGTAAAGGACAAAACAGTGGCTGACCTGGGATCAGGAACAGGCTTGCTCGGAATAGGCGCTTGTTTATTGGGTGCGAAAAAGGTTTTTCTTGTTGAGATTGATAAAGCCGCTGTTGATATTATTAATGATAATATTAAAATTGTTAATGAGTCTGCTAAAGATAAAAAAATGACTGATAAAATTACAGTAATAAATGGTGACATCAACAACTTCAATGAAAAGCTTCAAACTGTTGTTCAGAACCCGCCTTTTGGCGTGATAAAGCAACATGCTGACAAAGAATTCTTAGAAAAGGCGTTTCAAATCAGCGATGTTATTTACAGTTTTCACAAAATTGATTCTGATAAGTTCATTAATGATATAAGCAGTAAAAACAATTTCAGGATTACAAACCTTCTTGAATTTGATTTTCCAATAAAGCAGACCATGAAGCACCACACAAAAAGAATACACAGGTTCAAGGTGGGATGCTGGCGCATGGAAAGAATTAAGAAGATAGTATGATTACCTTCTTTGCAACATGAAAGATTACTATGCCATATTAGATGTAGATAGAAATGCTTCTAATGAAGATATTAAACTCGCGTTTCACAGGCTGGCTCGTAAGTATCATCCTGACCTTAACAAAGAGCCTGAAGCAGAGGAGAAGTTCAAGGAGATAAATGAAGCTTACCAGGTTCTTTCTGATTTAAGAGAAAGGGCAAACTATGACTCTGCAATGGGCTGGGGACGCATAATGATAATTCCTGATGATATCTTTTCTAGATTCAGGGAGTCTGTGTTCTCAGGCATGGATTTTGATTTTGGTTCTGTAGGGCTTGGATTAGGAGAATACGATGACCTAGTTCAAAAAATGCAGGAAAAGGGCCAGGACACTTATGAAGATGATGATGTTATAATAACCAGGCAGAGTGAGAGCGGCAAAGGCTTCTCCCGCGTAGGGGTGAGCATACAATACAAAAATCCGCGAAAAGTCAGGGTCTCTGGTGAACCTCCAATGGAACCAGAACCAGAAAAAGATTCAAAGCCAGGAAAATCAAAAACCTTAAATGATATGGTGGAAGAAATGAGTGAGAATTAGGACTAATTCACATCAAAATCAACTTTTCTGCCTTTAACCTTGAAAAATCATCAATAACCATATCTGCCTTTGACAAGTCCTGTTTCCCGCTGTGGGAGCTTCTGTAACCAATGCATTTCATTCCCGCTCTTTTTGCTGCCTCAACCCCTAA
>CAYGWL010000006.1:0-2210 GCA_964353575.1 uncultured Methanosarcinales archaeon
GCAACCCCTTTCTCGTCTGACTTTGTTAGGTCGTAACCATAGCCAACAAATGCTCCTGAATCTATCCTGATTTTATAAGGAGCATCTTTAATAAATGTTATCATTGATTGTAGCCTAAGAACGCCCAGTCCAATCCTTTTATCGTTCTTGCTCATGGCCTTCAGAGTCGGTCTTCTCTCAGACTCCAGTCCGTATATAGCTTCTAAAACAGCGTTTTCCAGTTCAATTTGTCGTGCCATGTTGTATTATTTTGCTAATCAGCATGGTTTTATAAATCTTTCAATTTGGTGATAAAGTCAACTTTGATTTGTTTGAGCTGACCGTGCCTTGACATTTGTCAAGGTTCTTTTCTCCTCCCCTTAACTCTGTATGGGGAGGAGAAAAGAAGTCCGAAGGACCACAGTCAGCTTCAACACTGTAAAATTGACTTAGCCCAATCTGAATGTCCTACAGCATCATTAACACAAGAATTCTGGCATTAGCTTTATAAATTAATACAGATTACCCAGCAGGCATGGCAAAGATAGCAGCGCTGAATCATACAGGCAAGCCTGTATTTTATCAGCATTACTTGGCTCATCTAAAAGAAGAAGGTCATGAAATAGAAAGGCCTGTTACAAGTGAAACTGATCTCCTAAGGAAAATTTGCCGTGAGAAATACGACTTGGTGATTGCCCATCCAGCAAACTGGAGATTGGACCAGCTTGCTGAGGCCTTAATATCCGTTTCTGACGAAATCCATGGCACAGCGCCTAAATTGCTTTACATCAGCGGCGCAGCGCCTGTATACGCAGAAGATTTAGAACATTTAGGAGATCCAGAAGATTTGGAAGATTTAGAATATTCAGAAGGTTTAGAATATCCAGAAGATTTTGAAAATCCAAAATATTCAGAAATGGTTTTTGAAGAGATTGGTTTGATGTTCAATAAACATTCAGGGTTTTATTTTTTCGCAAAAGGATACCCAGCATATCCTGAAGAGGAAAATGTGTCTAGAGCTGTTGATTATTTGACTAAACGCAACATATAAATATTAGTTCCCCTTATTTACGAACTTAACAAAAGCGAAAATGGTGGTTTTCATGAGATGCCCGAGCCATGATAAGGAATTCATAGGACTGTGCACATGGTGCGGAAAGCAGCTGTGCGAGATGTGCGTTGGACGACAGGAAGGAAGAAAGCTTTACTGCAGCAGCTGCAGCCAGAACATTGCCAAGATTCCCAAGAGGATTCTTCCAGCAGAGCCAAAGAAAGGGAAGGGAACAGGCATGATTGAAATAAATGGAGATGAAGAGCCAAAGGTAGAGCTTTGGTATTAAATTTATCAAGGTGTTTTTATGAGAAAAGAAGAAAGTAATGATTTTGTTTTTTCAAGTGATTATAATATTTATATTGCTACAATTTATACCACCACTACAACAACAGCTTAAGGCTGTCATTGGCCTGCTTTTCTTTAAGTTTTTCTTCAAAATTACAAAAAATATTTAAAACAATAATCAAAAAGGAACAAAATGGAGGTAAGGAAGCATGATCAAAGTCACGGTTGACGGAAAAAGTAAGGAGTATAACAAGGGGATAAGCATACTGGATATTGCCAAAGGCATGAAGCCAAATGCAATAGTTGCTAGGCTGGATGGAAAGCTTGTTGGATTAAGCACAAAGCTGGACAAGGACTCAAAAATAGAGCTGTTGGACGCTAATTCAAAAGAGGGCAATGAGGTATTCAGGCACAGCTCTGCCCATGTAATGGCTCACGCCATAACAAACCTCTTTCCAAAGGCAAAGCTTACCATAGGACCTGCAGTTGAGGGAGGATTTTATTATGATATTGAGCATGCGCCTTTCAAGCCAGAAGACCTTGAAAGCATAGAGAAGGAAATGGAGAAGATAGTCAAGGCAGACTACAAGATTGAGAGGCAGGAAGTAACCAAGGCAGAAGCCCTCAAGCTTTTCAAGAACAATGAATACAAGACTGAGATGGTTAATGAATATGGAAAAGACCTCTCCATCTATAAGCAGGACAAATTCGTTGATTTATGCAGGGGTCCTCATGTTCCAAGCACAGGATACATAAAGGCATTCAAGCTCACAAAGATTGCAGGAGCTTATTGGAAAGCAGATATAACCAAAAAGCAGCTTCAGCGCGTTTATGGAGTGGCTTTTCAAAGCAAAGAGGAGCTAACCAAATACCTGAAGATATTAGAAGAAGC
>CAYGWL010000007.1:0-21763 GCA_964353575.1 uncultured Methanosarcinales archaeon
GCTATAGTGAGCTGTGCTTGATTGACAGAGACCTGCCTCCTGTAAGCTCGGATATAACAGATAAAAATATGATAATATACGAAGTGTGGAATGATGATAATAGTAAAGACAACGCCTTTTTATTAAAATCAGGACGCTCTACACCAGAAAGCTTTTACGCAGGAAACCTTAGCGTTGATGGAGATGGCAATGGAGAAGACGACAGGATAGATACAAAGGGCGAAGGCGCCTTTGGCAACCGGGGCTTCCTGTGCATAAAACCATCAGGAGGGTCAGCACTCAGCGTCATAATTGAGGGAAGAGGCAGGCACGCACTTATCCGCAAATGAAAAAGGCAATGGATGTTCAATTCAACTGGGTTTTCATACTCATAGCAGGAGCAGCAATACTCTTATTCTTCGGCTCAATGGTAATGAAAATGAAAGACCTATCAGCGCGCTCAGCATCGCAAGACACAGTTATGCAGCTTGAAAAAAAGTTTAGTGTCTCATTAACACAACTTGGAAAAACAGAGGAGATGGATTTTCCTGGCAAAGAGCTGATAATAAGCTGCGCTGAAGTAAGGTCTGGCAAGGCATCAGAAACAATAGCAGACCCTATATTCTCTCCAGAAAATGTAAAAGGAGCAAAACTCATAACCCTGACAAAGGCCTTCTACATGCCCTTCCATGTAACAAACTTCCTCTACATAACCAGCAGCAGCGTGCGCTACATAATTGTTTATGAAGAAACTTCAGAAGATTCAAAGACGCTGGCAGAAAACATAAAAAAAGACATGGGAGACAAGATTAGCGTTGAACTGATTGAAGAAGGTAAGGTAGGAGATTTACAGGACCAGGGGCATTACAAAACAAAGATTGTGTTTGTGAAAACTACCCCTAGGTATACAAATAAACTTAAGGGAGATGTAAAAGCAGTCCAGATTACAGAAACTGATAATGAATTGATATTTTTAGATAAAAACATGGACCCGGAAGGAGGAGATGGAAAAAGCATATACCTCTCTACAGACATAAACGAATACAGGGAAACAATCCTCGGAGCAATATTTGCAGAAAACAAAGAGGCTTATGAATGCTCACTAAAAAGGGCCATTAAAAAGCTGAACATGATGAGCAAGCTTTACAATGAAACAACCTCTGAATTAAGCGCCCCTGATTGCGATTACAGCCAGGCAGGCATAGACATCAAACGCATAAAAGAAAAATCCTTTAGCCTTTCAACAAAATTAGTCCAAAATGATGTAAATCTACTTAAAGGAGATGCAAACGATCTTGATGCACAAAACAACATGCTCATAATGAACTCATGCCCGGAGATATATTGAAAATGAGAAAAGCAGAAATAAGGATGTTTGAAAGCATAGCAACCATGTTTGTATTCTTCATACTGCTTGTATTTGGTATGGTGTTTTACTCCAGAATGCAGGAGGCAAACTACTACACGAAGCTTGAAGAACTGAGGCAGGAAAGGATAATCGAGCTTGCTGAAAGAATAAAGAATCTTCCTGAACTTGAATGCAGCAGCAATACAGTGCTCCAGCAGGACTGCCTTGACTTGATAAAGGTTGATAAGATTAGGAAAATAGTGGCAGAGAGCCCTGATATTTACTACGACCTTATTGAATACGGAAACATAAGCGTAGAGGAGATATATCCTGAAAGCCGCACATACCAAATCTATGAAAGGCATAAACAAGGAGAAAACATAAGCAGAACAGTGTTCATGCCAATCGGCTTGTATGACGCAAATACCCAGCTGACACATTTTGGTGTTTTAGTTGTGAGATCCTATGAATATGAATAAGAAAGCACAATTTGAAATGATAGGGCTGGCAATAGTTGTAATACTGATTGTGCTTGGAATGTTCATAGCAATAAGGCTGAAGATGATTGAACCACCAACAAACACACAAAAAGAGTATGCCCAAACACAGCTGGCTTCAAATTTTCTGAATACATTGATTTTAACCAACACTGACTGCGGAGACAGGCTTATGAGAGAACTGCTCATAGACTGCGCAGACACAGGAGCAATAAACTGCCCTGATGGAAAGGACTCCTGCAAAAAAGCTGATGAGATAATGGACAAGATACTCTCACAAACCCTTGTCAAATGGCAGAAAAAATACCTTTTGACATTGAGGAAGACAGAAAACCTGAAAATCGGGATAGATGACAAATCAAGCGACTGCAACAAGAACATGGAGCGCTCCATGCCAGGAATCTATTACTACAATCTGCCGCAGCAAGGAACACTGACTGTGCAGCTGGACCTGTGCTATTGAAGTTAACAAAAGATTTAAATACAGGAATAACAAAGAATAAGATAAAAAATAAATAATAAAAGTAAATAAAAATAAATAACAAAGATAATAACAAAACAGAACAAAGAGGTGTTATCATGATAAAAAGCAAAAAAGCCCAAGGACTTTCCATGTCAACCATAATAATAGCCCTGCTTGCTCTACTGGTCTTAGTTGTTGTGGGCATGATATTCTCAGGTTCACTTGGAGACTGGGCTATAAAGATTAAAACAATCTTTACTGGACAAAAAGCTTGTGGGGAAATGGATGGTAAACCAGTAGCCGCAGGTCAGAGCTGTGAAGAGGGTTATACACCTTACCTCGGCTTTGTGAAAGGACTGGATGAAGGATTTACTTGTTGCGTGCCTGAAAAAGGATAGCTTTTAACTTTTTTCTTTCAAAATAACTTTTTGTAAATTTCAAAACACTTATATATTAACTATAACCCGTTGCTTTCTTTATGAAGCGGAAATACAGAAAAAAGCCATTTGCTGAGAGAAGAATTGCTTTGGAAAGGATAAAGATACTCTTAGATGAAGCAAGAAATGTTTTCAAAGACAGCAAAGGCATGGCAAACAGGTATGTTACACTGGCAAGAAAGATATCCATGAAATATAAGGTAAGCATACCCAGGCAGTATAAGAGAATGTTCTGCAAGCACTGCTACAAGTTCCTCATGCCGGGGGTTAACTGCAGGGTTAGGCTTCAAGGACACAAGGTTGTTTATTACTGCCTTGAATGCAAGAAGTTTATGAGGTTTCCTTACATAAGAGAAAAAAAGGAAAAAAGGAGGAAGAAAATCAGGAATAAAAACCAATGAAATGAAGAAAATGAACAAAATAAATTACGACCTGGAGCTGAATAAAATAATTAAAATCATTAAAAAAAATAAATACAAAACCTTGTGCATACAGTTGCCTGATGGACTTAAGCCTAAAGCAGGCGTCATCAAGCAGGAAATAGAAAAAAGCACCAAAGCAAAAGTCCTTATCTGGACCGGCTCCTGCTTTGGAAGCTGCGATGTTCCAAACCTGAAAGGCAAGGTTGATTTACTCATACAATTCGGACACAGTGAGTGGAAATGAATTGGGTTTTTCTTGTGATACTTTCATCGGCCATGTGGGGCCTTGGCAACATCGTAGACCAGGCATTAAGAAAAAGACACATAAAAGATTCAGTTACCCTCACCATTTATTTTGGGCTGTCAGGCATACTGCTCCTTTTAATCTTGCCCTTTAAAAAAATAATGATACTTAATGCATTTGACATTTTAATTTTCTTATTCTTAGGCGCCACTTGGATAATTTCAGCACTGCTATACGTTCACTCAATATCCATTGAGGAAGTTTCAAGGGTTATTCCCTTATGGGAGATTTCCCCCATCTTTGTTTTGTTACTTGCCTTCTTGTTCCTGGGAGAAAGGCTAACGCAACAGCAGCTCTTGGCATTTTTTCTTATAATGGCAGGCTGTCTTTTGATTTCCATCAAACAAATCAAAGGATTATTCACATTTAGCAAAGCATTTTTCCCCATGTTGGCGGCTGGTTTTATATTTGCAGTGGACAACATCATTCTAAAATTTATGTACTCAAAAATAGATGTCTGGACAGCACTTGTGTGGCTGGGCATAGGTGAAGTTATTTGCGCCTTAACCATGCTCTTATTCAAAAAGCATCGCACAAACTTCATAAAATCTGTAAAGTCACTTAAACCAAAAATAGGAGGTGTAGTTGCTTTAAACGAGTCAATGGCTACACTGGGGAGGGTGATGTACAATTATGCACTGCTGATTGGTCCAACTTCTCTGGTTTATGTTTTGTCAGGAACGCAGAGTGTTTTTGTTTTCCTGTACGCAACTGTCTTTTCATTGTTTTTACCAAAGATAATTAAGGAAGAAATAAATAAGAAGATCATCTTACCAAAAATAATAGCAATAATTTTAATACTTGTTGGCTTATACTTCATTTATATATAAAAATGGACGTAATAACTTACTTTGCGGCTTTGCTTGTAAGCTTTACAGGCATTTTGGCAGGGGCAGCACTAAACTTCCTGGCAAAGGAGGAGATAAAGCCAGGGAAAAAATATTTTGTTTTATTGAAGAAGATTTTGCTGATATTGATGATTGTTGTTTTCATCAATTACTTTGAGCTCAATCTTCTTCTAAGAATTTTATTGTATTTGCTGTTGATAATATTGTTCTCTTTGCAGGATTTCAGGTCTTATTTCATCTATCCCGCCCTTGGCGTTTTATTCTATTTCAGCTCATTTGACAAGAATCTGCTGCTCATTGAATCAGTGCTGATATTAATCTACGGGCTTCCTTCAGGGACATTGTTTGCTGAGAAGGAAAAGAATGTGTTAAAGGCAATGATAAAAACAAAAATATACCATATCTCATTCATAATCACAGCAGCGCTTTTATTCTTGATTTTTTACATATAAAAAACAAGTGCAGAAGCAAGAAGCCCTATTGCCAAACCAACCAGAACCTCTTTCGGAGTATGCCTTTCCAGAGCATCCCTAACTACAACTATTGAAAAAACAAGGGTTACGATGAATAGTGTTGAAATGCCCTCTCTAAAGAAAACTGACAGAACAAGAGAAGCTACGCCAGCAGAGTGCCTGCTCGGAAACCCTCCACGCTTGTAAACCCTCTTAAAATCCAACTTTTTACTTTTGACATAATAATTAATAATTTGGATGGCATTAGCCACCAGCAAAGCCAGAAAACAGGAAATGAGTATTTTGTTTGTTATTAAATTAAGCAATATTCCCATTTTTACTTCTCTTTGAATAATTAGCAATATAAATCTTTCTAAAGATTTCTTTATGTTTATGTTGTATCTTTAAAGTAGTCAAATAACAAAAGATTTAAATAGAGGAGTTTGTGCTCTATTAGTATTATCTGTTTAATGGGAGTAAAATGATAGAAGCACTAACGCTTACTGCTGTTGTAGGAGATAAAAACTGTGTTAATGATTGTGGTATCTGCATTTCTAAAATGACTCCTGATGACTATGTTTCACAAGGAAAAACAGATATTGACCTGATCGAATTCAGAAGAGCCCTGCAGGCTGCTTCAGTTTTTTCTGCCAAGTACTTTCTGATTACAGGCAAGGGCGAACCGACAATATACCCTGAAACGATTGAAGAGTTATTGGACGAATCACAAATAATACCTTTTATCAGAAGGGAGCTTCAAACAGCAGGAAATTTAATAGCAACAGGAGGCGAGAAGTATGATTCATTTCTTAGCTCATGGAGAAAAAAAGGATTGGATGTTGTAGCGGTTTCTATATACCATCATAATGATGAGATAAATAAAAGGATGTTTAGACCGAAAAGCGGAAGCTTTTATAATTTATCAGAGCTTATTGAGAAAATCCATTCCCGTGATTTAAGAGTCAGGCTTTCTTGTGTTATGTTAAAGGATTGCATAGATAGCCCCGAGCAAGTGCAGGGATTGATTGAATATGCTAAAGAAAATGGTGTTTTCCAGTTGACTTTAAGAACAGCAGATACCCCTTCAAGACCTGTAGATTCAGAACTTTCAAGAAGGACTATTGAATATACACAAGGAAATATGCTGGATGAGGAACAGCTTAGAGAAATTAGCTCTTTCTTAGAGAGTACTGGAAGAATATGCGGCAAGTTGCCCCACGGCGCGGTTATTTATGAGGTTGATAAACAGAATGTGTGCATCACAACAGGCTTAACTGACGATGTAGAGCAGAATGAAAAACGCACTACCGATGCTGGAGAATATAAGATACGCCAGCTCATCTTCTTTGCACCAAACATTCTGACATCCAGCTGGGAAAACCCTTTTGGAGGCAGGATACGATGAATGAATTAAAAGCCATGAAGGCTGTTTATTGTTACTTTTTTCCTGAAATCAGAGTTTTAATGCGCGAAGTTGCAGCAGCATTGCCTGACAGCATGTTCTTAGTAACAACACCCCTTGAAGAAGTTAAGCAGGCCATAGGCTCACTTTTTGACCCTCCTCTTGATTTTCCTTCCAAGCCTGATGGAACTGTTGACTTAGACGAGCTTCATGTTCCTGTAATTGAAAGAGTGGTAAAAGCATACAAATCATGGGCTCCTGCTCTCGGAAATTTTCCTTATAGTTACCCTACAAGCGGTTCCAGCGAGGGGCTCTTTCATATCTTAGCAGAGTTTAATGCAAAAGGCATTAAAGATATTAATGTTCTTAGTGGAGAATATGAAGGTTATGGTTCCTACGCAGAACATCTTGGAATGAATGTAAACTGGATTGATATTAATAAAACACAGCCAAATAATCTTGAACCAGGTATTTGGTTCATATCAAACCCTTCTGCGCGCAATGGAAACATAATACCCAATGAATTCATAACCAGCGTGTGTGAGGCAGGCCACAAGGTTGTCCTGGATTTAGCATATGCTGGCGCAACTAAGCAGCATGAATTTGATGTAAGCCATGAAAATATCTGCTCAGTCGTGCTGTCCCTTAGCAAACCCTACGGACTTTTCAGGTTCAGAATCGGTTTTGCTTTTAGCAGGGATGAAATGCCTTCTTTGTACGGGAACAAGTGGTTTAAGGATGACACAAGGCTCCTGCAGGGTTTGAAGATTGTTGAAGAAATAGGTCCAGGCACGCTTTATAAAAGGTACCATGCTGTCCAGTCAGATATTATAGATAACATAAACAGAGAACCGGGTTTTGGCTTGAGGGCTAGCGATGCTCTGCTCTTAGCTTATTTAACAAATGAAGATGCAGCAAGGCTCAGTGCAGACCAGCTTGAAGCAGTAGAAAGATTCAAAAGAGGGAGCGAATTCTACAGATTTTGTTTAACACCTTATTTTGAAATAAGAGAAAAACAAGGAGGCGAGAAAAATGTGGATATTCTATGATGTGGACACGCAAAAGGATTTTATGAACTCGGATGGAGCATTGTATATTCCCGATGCAGAAGTGCTTAAACCAAACTTAAGAACACTAACACAATTTGCCTTGGAGAATGCAATACTTATACTGGGTTCTGTTGACAGGCACTTCGGAAGTGAAGAGCGCAAGGATGCTGAAATTGAGTTAGCCAGATGGGGCGGTCTATTCCCAGATCATTGTATGGATGGAACAGAAGGGCAGAAAAAGATACCAGAAACCTTTATCGATGGATGTGTGTACATTCCAAGTGAATGGGCAGGATATGTTAAATTGGAATCCCTTGAACTCCTTCCACAAATAATCTTTGAAAAACAGAGCTACAATGTTTTCCATGACTCTGAAAATCCTGGTGGCAACCACAACATAGGGCCTTTCTTAAGAATGAAAGGTGTTAAAGAGGCAATTATTTACGGCGTTGCTACAGACTACTGCGTCAAGGCTGCTGCCCTAGGTTTCAAAGTATCTGGAGTGCATGTATATGTTGTGTCAGACGCCATAAAGGCAGTTAACCCTGAAACAGAGGAAGAAGCGCGGGAAAAGATGGTGAATGCTGGCGTGAAATTTGTAACAACATCCCAGGTTTTGGAGGGTAAATTAAATGAACTACCAAAAGGTTGCTGAGACCATTGAATCCTTCATCAGGGATAAAACCAATGGATTTACAGGAGTTGTTATTGGATTAAGCGGAGGTATTGATTCAACGGTTGTTGCTCATCTTGCTGTTAATGCAATTGGCAGGGATAGAGTTTGCGGCCTTACAATGCCGTATCATGAAAACCCTGAAGTAATCCAGGACACTCAGGACGCGCTTGAAACAGCAGGGAACCTTGGCATAAAATGCGACTTAATTAACATAAGGCATATAATTGACCGCTTTGAGCAGAACAGCAGATACTTTGGCCAGAAATTGCCAAGAGAAAACTTAATGGCAAGAGTCAGGATGATCCAGTTATATGGACTTGCCAATGCAGAGAACAGACTGGTTTTAGGCACAAGCAACAAATCTGAGATAATGATTGGATACTTCACAAAATACGGGGATGGGGGCTCTGACATTCTGCCAATAGGCGGCTTATACAAAACAGAAGTCTTTGAGCTTGCAGCACATCTTGGTGTGCCTCAGAAAATAATTGATAAAGCGCCCAGCGCAAGATTGTCGCCAGGACAAACAGACGAGGAGGATATTGGAGTGCCGTATAGCATTTTGGATAAAATTCTGAAAGGGCAAACAGAGCATATTGATCCGGCACTAGTTAAACGGGTTAAACACTTGGTTGAGAAATCTGAACATAAAAGGTGCATGCCTCCTGCGGCGTTGATTGAAAGATGAAACGAGGAATATTTATCGGAAGGTTCCAGCCATTTCATGTAGGGCATGAATGCGTTGTCAGGCAGATGGAAAGGGCTGAAGACCTTGATGAATTAGTAATAGGCATAGGAACATCGCAAATAAGTAAGACAGCTTACAATCCTTTCACTGCAGAGGAAAGGGAGGAAATGATAAAGAGAAGCCTTGGAACTCTCAGGAAACCGTACCATATAGTCAAGATACCTGACATAAATGACTATCCAAGGTGGGTTTCTCACGTGATATCATTAACTCATGAATTTGAATTTCAGGTTGTTTACGCCGGAAATACCATTGTAAAAAAATTGTTTGAAGACAAAGGATATGAAGTTAGGGCTGCCACTCAGGAACGTATGGTATCTGCTACTGAGATAAGACAGCTAATGGTAACAGGAGGAAACTGGAAGGATTATGTTCCTGAAGGTGTTGCGCAGGTTATATCAGAAATTGACGGAGTGAAAAGACTGAGGGATATTTCAGGAAAATACATGAATCCAGCAGTGACTGTTGACATAGTTATTAGTTATAAAGACCAGGGAATTGTGCTGATCCGAAGAAAAAATGAGCCTTACAAGGACTTCTGGGCTCTTCCAGGAGGATTTCTTGATGCTGCAAATGAATCAGCTGCCATGGCAGCTGCAAGAGAGGCAAACGAGGAAACAGGACTGGATATAAAAATTTGGGAATTAACGCTGTTAGGAATTTATTCCAACCCTGGAAGAGACCCAAGGGGCCCAACTGTTTCAGTTGCTTATTACACACATGTGAATGAAGGAGAGATAAAGGCAGGAGACGATGCTTCAGGTGCCAAGGTGTTTAAAAATATACCCCAGAACATGGCGTTTGATCACCGCCAAATCCTGAATGATTATTTTAAAATAACTGGAAGAAAATGAAATGAACACCTCAAACATTGTAATTGTCCCGAAGATGAGCAAGTACGAGTTAGATCTGCACATGTTGAGACTGACACACGATCAACTTGTCGCCTGGTATGAAAGGACTGGCATTGATTCCGAAAAAATAATAAGAAGTCACGAAGCGCAAAAACAATCTTTGGCAGAGTTTAAAAGACTCTTTGACCCAGAGCAATTTATACACAGAGAGCAACTCACAAAGGAGGTTGCTGACAACGCTGACTTAGTTATTGCTTTGGGAGGAGATAACCATTTCCAATATGTCTCACATTTCCTGGATAATTCAGAACTGATTATGGGAGTTAATTTAGACCCTGCAAGAAGTGTAGGTGAACTAACATATTTTACGACACAAGGGTTTGAAGAAGTTCTCAAAAGACTGGAGCGGGACGATTTTGAAGTTGAAGAATGGACAAGGATAGAAGCAATATCACATGGACAAATAACTGTACCCGCCACCAGCGAACTGTCCTTTGGAGAAAACATAGACAGTAACATGTCACGATACATAATTGAAATCAGAGGCGAGAGGGATGAACAGAAAGCATCAGGCTTGCTGGTTGCAACCGGCGCAGGTTCAACAGGATGGTATAACTCTGAAGGAAGATACTTATTCGGAGAAAAAGGAAATGTGTTCCCGAAAACAGAGAGAATAGCAAGATTCTTAGCCAGAGCACCATATGGTGAGCTAAGCAGGTATACCATGTTGGAAGGAATTTTACGGGAAGGAGAAATATTAACAGTCCGTTCCCTAAATGATGCTGAGGGGGTTATAAAGGTCGATGCCATAGAAAAATACCCTTTTGAAATGGGTGCGGAAGCAGTAGCCAGGATATCAGATAACTCACTAAGGGTTGTTGGTGCAATGAAATGAAAAGCAACGTAAAAAATATTTGCGGGGGTAATTAAAATGTCAAGAGAGAGTGGCGAAAGATTAAGTCCTGAAGTTTTGGGATTGCCAGACGAGTTATTTGGTCTGCCTATTGAAAAAATGAGACACGGATGGTACTCTGATAAATACTTTCAAAGAACAAAGAGAATATTGGAGAAAGACAACCATCATCCAATCGTATTAATGCAAGTTTTCTGCAAAAAAGACGCTATCGTTGGAGGTATTGACTCCGCTATTGCTATCCTGAAAGGATGCGCCGGTAGATATGAAGACAGACAAGGAAGACTCGTTCCGCTGGAGGAAATGCTAGGGTACCAAAGAGGAACATGGATTAATAGATTCAATGAGTTGGAGGTCATGGCACTTTATGACGGAGACAGAATATCACCTACAGTAACTCCTAAAGGAATAGAATACGAAACGGTTATGACAATTAAAGGAGAATACTCTTTATTCGCACATCTTGAAACTCTTTATTTGGGCGTTCTGGCAAGAGGAACAAGAATTGCTACAAACGTGAAGGAGGTTGTGGATGCAGCAGAGGATGTGCCTATCTTGTTTTTCCCAGCCAGATTTGACCACCCTGCTGTTCAAACAGCGGATGGATATGCAGCAAGAGTCGCCGGCGCATTAGGCGTTTCAACAGACGCCCAGGCCGCATGGTGGGGCGGGCAAGGATTAGGCACAATTCCCCACGGGCTTATTGCCGCATATGACGGTGATACAGTCAAAGCAACAGTGAAATTTGCAGAAATAATCAACCCAAATGTTCAAGTCATTTCACTAGTTGATTATGAAAATGACAGTGTGCGAACTTCATTGGAAGTAGCAAGAGCACTAAGAGAAAGACTTTGGGGCGTAAGATTAGATACAAGCGAGTCTGTTGTTGATGTGAGCCTTCAGGATAACGAATTACTGGGACAGTATAAACCAACTGGAGTTAACATTCCATTAGTATACAAAGTAAGAACTGCACTGGACAAGGAAGGATTTGATTATGTGCGAATTGTGGTCAGCGGAGGTTTCAATAAGCAAAAGATAAGCGAATTCCAGAGACTAGGTGTGCCAGTAGGCGCGTATGGAGTCGGCAGCTCTTTGTTGAATGGAAACTTTGATTTCACTGCAGACATAGTGCAATCACAAAAAGAAGGAGACATGGTGCACCAAGCAAAAGTCGGAAGAAGGTATGTTCCCAATGAGCGGTTAGTTAAGGTGGAGTGATTGTTTAATCATTCTTACCTTATTTAATTCTTATTTTATTATAGAATCTAAAAAGAAAAACTATTTAATTGGCACACTCTTAACCTTGTCCAGGGGCCCGTGGTCTAATGGCATGACTTTCGCCTCGCTAGCGGATAATTCGGGTTCGACTCCCGACGGGTCCATATGAGCATAGACGATATAGTTGATGATGGGAAAAAGAAAGTAGATAATGAAAAACCAAGAGAACGCGTTGATTATGATAGTTATAGGAATAAAACACATTTAAATGTAATGATTACTGACGCTGAATTAACGCCCCTTCCAAGAGGAATTTATGGCGTGCACGTTGTTGAAAGAGGCGAAAGCTACATTAACGATATTCTTAGGTCAGACACCATCCAGAGATACAGGACAGAGATTCATGAACAGCTCCACAAAGTCATGCAGACAGGCAGCGAATATGTTGTCAGGGCAATAGAAGCATTTATTTCAGGAGTAAAACCCTCAAGAAGCAGATACGATAAAGAACCAAAGTATATATCTTGAATTAATTAACTTTAAATATAAGTCATGAGCAGTAAATGCTTAATTCTTGAAATCATGAGAAGTGGTATGATTGAAGCCAATAGAAGGAATAACATTGTTCTGGTATGCCCAGTGCAAAGAGCACAATGTATGCTCGAACTGCCACAGGAAGTTTGTGTGCGCATGGGCTTCGAAAGAGATAAAAAAGAATTCGGGAAAATAAAAACGCCGTAGGAGGCATACGCACTTTCGTTCGTAGCCTCCCTTGGCTTACGCCGCGGGAGGGAATCTCGTTTCATCGCCAGCATTAAGCTTTTGCTTGCGAGATGCTTTCGAACCCCCGTGTCCGAAGGACAGTGGATTTTTGCAATAGCCTATAGCAATCCTACGGTCCACCACAGTGAGTGAATCACCGCAATGGCCAGGCTATGCGACCGCGGCATAGAAAACAAGGATTGTGACGGGGTTTTTATACTTTTCTAATCTCCGGCAAAGATAAAGATTTATAAATGAGTTATAATTCTTTTCAAACAATAATGGCGGGGAGAGCCTTTATAGCGGGGATTTGCTGAAAGCAAACCGCAATAGGGCAGTCAGGAGAGGGAATTTCCCTTGAATGCCCGAAGGGCTCATAACCCTTAGATCTCATAAGGCAACTTATGGGAAAGGAAGTCGAAGGTTCAAATCCTTCCCCCGCTATTTTTTCTTTCAAAACCTTTAAAAACACCCTTGTTATTTTTGCTATTAAAATGCTGATTTGCGGAATTGATGAAGCAGGGAGGGGACCGATTGTGGGTCCTTTGGTAATGGCTGGAATTCTTGTTGATGAAAAGGACCTGCCAAAACTTGAAAAAATTGGCGTTAAGGATTCTAAACTATTAACACCTAAAAAAAGGGAGTTTTTATTTGAAAAGATTAAGAAAATATCAAAAAAATATAAAATATTAGTAGTACAACCAGATGAAATAGACGCTGCCCTTGACTCTGACAGCCTTAACCTCAACTGGCTTGAGGCACACAAGTCAGCTGAAATCATAAATGAACTGAAACCTGACAAGGCAATTGTGGATTCTCCAAGCAATAATTGCGCTGCTTACAAAAGATATTTGTTAAAGCTGTTAAAAAACAAGGATATTGAAATAATTGTTGAACATAAAGCAGACACCAACTATGTTGTGTGCGCAGGAGGCTCAATACTCGCAAAAGTGACCAGAGACAGGGAAATAGAAAAGATTAAGAAAAGCATTGGCAATAACTTTGGAAGCGGGTACATGGCAGACCCCCTGACCAAGGATTTTTTTGAGAAAAACTTTGACAAGCATCCAGAAATATTCAGGAAGACGTGGATGCCTTACAAAAAGCTTAAAAGCGCAAAGCAGCAAAAAAGCTTAAGCGAGTTTTAGGAGGTGATTTGGCGTGAAGCATGATGATAACCATGATATTTACTCTGAGGAAGGAAGAGAGGAGCTTATGGATGATGATGAGATAAGCCCTGAGGAAGAAGGCTTCATGGAGGGAGCTTCCGGGCTTGGGCAGGGAGCCAAGTGCAGGAACTGCGGAAAGATACTCAAGGACTACACAGAGGTATACGAGAAAGAAGTCAAGGGTGAGATTTACCTTTTTTGCTCAGAAACATGCGCTGAAAATTATTTTAAAGAGAAAAAGAAGAAAAAATAAGGAAGAGATGAAGGAAAAAATAATTTAAAAATTAAATAAAAATAACTAAGAAAAACAATTAAAGAAATGAATAAAAAATAAAAGTAAAAATTAAAAAATAAAAAATAAAGAGGTGTTATATGCTGGCGAATCCTGCAGGGATTTATGCACTCCTTATTTTAATACCCTTTATAATAATCTACCTCATAAAGCCGAGGCCTAAGGACAAGGTAATGCCCTCCCTCATGTTCTTCATAAGGGAAAAGGGCATTAAAAGAAGGCAGAACTTCCTGAGGAACCTTCTCAGGAACCTGCTGTTTTTGCTTCAGCTTCTGGCGCTGTCAGCACTGGCATTTTCAGTAGCAGTCCCATACATAACAGTTTCAGAGAAGGCTGCTGCCCAGAACACCATACTTGTGCTTGATGTGTCAGCAAGCTCGCAAACAACAATTGAAGGAATTTCAAGGTTTGAAAAGACCATAAGCCGGGCAAAGGAGTTCCTGGAAGGCAGGGTAAGCATAGTTTTGGCGCAGAATGTTCCCTTGCTTGTTCTTGATAGGGGAAGCAAGGACAAAGCCCTCAATATTCTACAAAGCCTGCAGCCAAGGGACACATCCAGCAATATAGGCGATGCAATGCTTTTAGCGCCTGACATACTTGAAGAAAATCCCGGAAGGGTTGTTGTAATAAGCGACTTCATCAACAACCTTGGGCCAGACCCCTTTGTGGCAAAGAGGATGCTGAGTTCCAAGGGAATAGAGGTTGTTTTTGTAGATGTCAGCAATGAAGCAGATAACACAGGAATAACAAACCTCCTTGTGAGCAAATCCCTGTCAAAGCTATATGTGAAAAACTTCGGAAAAGAGCACAAGGAAGTGAATGTTGATGTTCTCAACACAGGACAGGTCCTTAACCAGAAAACACTTAGCATCCCTCCTGGCTCAACAGAGACCTTTGAATTCCCCACTCCTGAAGGCATTACAGAGGTGTCCATAAGGGAGAAAGACTCTTTTGATGTTGACAACAGGGCTTACATAAGCGTGCCTTTGCAAAAGAAGATAAGCACCTTGCTAATAACAAATTCAGACGAGAGCTACCTAGAAAAGGCGCTTCTGGCGTCAAAGGATATACAGCTGAGCATTGCCCAGCCGCCTGTAATTCCCAGCTTGGACTATGATGTAATAATAGTGCACAAGGCTGACAAGAGCATGATACTGCCAGGCTTCTACAAGGACATAGCCAGGGTTGTTGAAAAAGGCTCAACCCTCATAATAACAGCCCAGAGCGACTTAAAAGACGAGAACTTTGATGCACTGCTTCCTGTTAACCTCAGCAAGCTTGAAGGCAGCTCAACAATTACAACCCTTGTTATTAATGAGTTCACCAAGGACATAGACTTCGGCTTTGTGTCAAAACACTTCAAGGCAGAAGCCAAGGAAAATGCAGTTGTGCTAGCACAAACAGACGATGCCTCTCCCATAATAGCCATTGCAAACAAGGGCTCAGGGAGCATAATCTATTACGGCATATTTGATGATTACTCCGGCTTCAAGATGACCACTGGCTATCCGATATTCTGGAGCCAGCTTCTTAACTTCCTTGTCCAGTCAGCCAATCTTGATGACTATAACTTCAACACAGACAGGGTCCTGACAATCAAGGAACAATGGGTGAAGACACCTTTAGGAGAGATTGAGACATCAAAGCTTTTGCTTGACAAAGCTGGGATTTATGAATTTGCTGACAAGAAAATCGTAGCAAGCCTAATGAACGAGGAAGAATCTGATGTCAGCAGAAAGAGCTCACTGGAAGACAAGGGAGAACTCATGGTGCAGGAATCACAGCACCTAAAGGACATACAATTTGAGCTCGCGCTCATCATTCTGGGATTCATGCTTATTATGGCAGAGTTCGGCTTCATAAAATGGAGGGGAGACATATGATGGTCTCATTTGAGCATCCATACATGCTTGCTCTATTCCTACCCTTCATAATAATATTCCTGCTCCTGGTAAGAAAGAGCTTCGTGAAGTTTGACACAAAAGAGGAAAAGATAGCCCATGACAAGGCGACAATGAAAAAAAGGATTCTCATAATGGTCTCAAGGTTCTTTATACTCCTCATGCTATTCATTGCCCTTGCATCGCCCTTTACTGTGAAGGAAAACATTGTGCTGGGAGACCCAAAGCTCTCCATACTGAGCGACGAATCAAAATCATTCGAGCTTTTTGAAAAAGGCATAGCAGAAAACATAAGGCGCGCTGTGGAAAACCAGATTCCAGTCACCTTTAGCACATTCGGAGATGACAACCGCTCTGCAATAGGAGACGCAATGCTGAACAATATGCAGGGAGGAGACAGCCTGCTTTTGGTAAGTGATGGAAACAACAATTACGGAAAGAGTCTGGGAGACATGATGGTTTTTGCCTCCACGCTCAACTCAACAATTAATGCAATAGAGGCAAAACCAGTGCATGATGACGCAATAGTGTTTGTTGAGGGGCCTTCTGAAGTAATCGCTGACACAGGCAACACATTCACGGTTGCTGTAGGGCAGGTCCTGAAAAATCCTAGCAGTTCCCTTTCATGCGGCTTAAAGGTAACATTAGATGATGAGGTTGTTGTTGATGCCCACATGGAAGGCCCCAAGAGGATAAGCTTTGAAAAAAGCCTTAAGGAAGGATACCACAAGATTGTTGCAGAACTGGAAGCAGATGACTATTTTAAGGAGAACAATGTGTTCTACAAGTCAATAAATGTTGAGCCAAAGCCAAGGGTGCTTTTTGTTTCAAGAAAATCCTCTCCAATGCTCAACATACTAACGCAGCTTTACGATGTTACTGTCTCAGACACATTCCCCTTAGAGCTGGGCGGCTATGCCGCGGTTATCCTGGATGATGTGCCATCAGGCGATGTGAAGAGCATAGACCTGCTAAGCAGCTATGTGCTTGATGGAAACGGCTTGGTTGTTATCGGAGGCCAGAACTCTTACGACAAGGGTAATTACCAGAACTCTTTGCTTGAGACACTGCTTCCTGTCCAGGTAGGGGACCCTGAGGAGAGAAAGAAGAAAGACGTCAATGTTGTCATTGCAATAGACATCTCATCCAGCACTGCAAGCGTGTTCCAGGGAGACACGAGCTACACAACAGAATCAGTTGAAAAGGCGCTTGCCCTTGGCATACTGGAGGACTTAAAGGACACGGACAATGTGGCTGTTCTCGCATTCAACAACAAGGTGTATACACTATCGCCATTAACCCCGCTGGGAGACAAAAGGCAGGAACTTGAAATTAAGATAGCCCACCTGAGCTTCCTTGGAGGGACATTTATACCAGGAGTTATTGAGGAATCAAACAACATGCTCAGGCCGGTCAAGGGCTCAAAATACATAATACTAATCTCAGATGGAGGCCAGCCAACCAACAGGGGATACGCCAAAGACTTTGTAAGCACTGCGGCAAAAGCCGGCATAACGCTTTATACAGTTGGCGTAGGCGCTGACCTGCAGACAGATGTTGAATTCATGCAGGAGCTGGCTGAAGCAGGAAAAGGTATATACTTTGAGCCAACAGAGCTGCAGAGAATAAAGATTCTCTTTGAGAGCTATGAAACCGGAATAGATGAGAAGAAGCCAGACTTGGAAATCCTGAACAGGCACCATTTCATAACAAAAAACCTGGAACTTGATGCAGATGTCATTGGCTACAACCAGGTTATTGCAAAGTCAAGCGCAGACCAGCTGGTTGCAACAGTGAACAATCATCCTATTCTCACTGTGTGGCGCTTCGGGCTTGGGAGAATAGCAGCAATAACAACTGACGACGGCTTTGAGTGGGCTCCAAAGCTATTATCCTCGCAAAACTCACTGCTCATATCGCGAACAATGAACTGGGCAATAGGCGACCTTGGAAGAGCAAAAGACTTTGACATAAGCATGGACGACACATGGCTTGGAGAGCCAATCAATATAGAAGTCAAGTCAAAGATTCCGCCAAGCTACCCAGGATTGAGCTTTTCAAAAATAGACGAAAACCTTTACACAGCATACTATACGCCTGAAAAGGAGGGCTTTTACAGCTTTTTCAATGCAGTGGTTGCAGTGAACTACAGGAAAGAGGTTGCAAAAACAGGAATAAACTCCGAACTGAGGAACCTTGTCAAAATAACCGGAGGAAAGGTCTTTGAACCAGAGGACACAGAAGGAATAATAAAAAAAGTCATAGAGGACTCCAAAAAGGTGGTTGTAGAGAAAGTGAGCTACAGATGGATATTTGCCATGATAGCAGCGCTCATATTCCTGGCAGAGATAGCCTACAGAAGGCTTACAGAAATGAAGATTAAAAAGGCATAAGTATTTAGGCAGTAGAAAGCAAGAATAAACAAAAAAGGTTGAAACAAGATTGAAATTATGATAAAGATTAAAAATAGGAAAGTATTAACTTTGAAAGCTTTGAACAGCAGAATCAATAACAAAAATTAATAAATAACCCTGGAATAAATAACAATAAATAAAACTTAACAAAAAACTTAAAAACAACGAATAAAAGGCACGGTTAAAAATGAGCTTCATAAAGAAGAATGTCAACATGGCTTTGCTCTTGGTAATACTTTTAATAGTCTTTTCTTTCACAGTCATGACAACCTATTACCAGGCAACATACCAGAACCTTTCAGAAAGCTATAATGTTAAGCTCATGGAGGTAGAACAGCTTACGCAGACCCTGAACATAGGAAGGACGGAGCTCAACAAAACATACTCAGAGCTGCAGATAAGGGTTGCTGACAAAGCAAGGTTTGACAAGCTCTATGGCGACCTGATTTCTGAAAAGGAGAGGCTGGATGCAGAGCTTTCATCAACCAGGCAAACCCTGAAAAACACTCAGGACCAGCTTACAACAACGCAGCTCAAGCTTGATGAAGCCCAGGGAAGGATAAACGAGCTCCAGCAAAGCGTTGAGACTTACCAGCACAGGGTAAACAGTCTCCAGGCGCAGATAGACGACCTAAAAGCCAAGTGCGGAGCAGCGTGCCAGTAAAAAATGAAAAGCTTTATGATTGCCCTGAAAGAAATCAACTCAACACTCAACTACCTGCTATTCTTTGATGTATTCATCAACTCAGTAATTGTTTTCCTGGCATCCTATCTCATATTTTTACTGCTGAAAATAACACCCCTGCATGCCATTGAAGTAACCCTCTTTTACCTTGGAGTCAGCATTTACCTGAAAAAAAAGAAAAGAAAAACTCTTGAAGTGGAAAAAAGATACTCTTTCCTTAATGAAAAGCTCAGGACAGCAGAAGATAACATCTATTACCAAAGCCCTGTTGCTGACGACCTTCAGAGAGAAATACTGCAAGACCTCAAAAGAGTGGAGAGCTCAAGCTTCTTCAACCCCAAAAACCTTTTCATAAAATCAGGTGTAATAATCATGCTGTGCTTCCTGGTGCTTAATTTCCACCCAATACAGTTCAAGTCACTGAAGTTCACACTGCCTGAGCTAAAGTCAGGAATAAACCTTGACTTCACCGGAACAAACTTTGCAGGAACAAAGCTTGCTTCATCAGGCAAAAAACAGCAGGCAAATGTGCAGATGGTTGAGCTGAATGACAACATATACGGTGATTCAAGCGTGGCTGTTTTGGGAGGGGAAGAAATGATTATTCAACTAAAATCAATAAATCAGGAGATAAAAATAAGGGACCAGGACGAGATGGAGGAAGAAGAGGATGAACTCTTCCCTGAAGTCGGAACAAGGTCTGCTGAAGCATTCCAAGAAAACATTCCTAAAGAGCAGCAAGAGCTCGTTAAAAACTATTTCAAAAGCGTGGTGGAGGGTTAAAAATGAAAAATTATAAAGGAGTATTTGATGAAGTAACCAAAGAGGTATCAAGGGTCATTATCGGTCAGGAGGAAGTTGTTGAGCAGGTTATGGTAACGCTTCTTTGCGATGGTCACGCACTGCTTGAAGGATACCCAGGACTGGCTAAAACTCTGCTTGTGAAAACAATGGCAGAAATCATGGAGCTGAAGTTCAGCAGGATACAGAACACTCCAGACTTAATGCCAAGCGACATAACCGGAACATACATAATAGAGGAGCAATCAGGAAAAAGGATATTCAAGTTCCATCCAGGGCCTGTTTTTGCAAACATGGTGCTGGCAGACGAGATAAACAGGGCAACACCCAGAACTCAGAGCGCATTGCTGGAGGCAATGCAGGAAAGACAGGTAACTGTTGGCAACCAAACATTCCCTCTTGACCCTCCTTTCTTTGTGCTGGCAACACAGAACCCAATAGAGCAAGAAGGGACATATCCTTTGCCAGAGGCACAAGCTGATAGGTTCCTGCTAAAAATAAACGTTGCCTATCCAAGCTACAAAGATGAAATTGAGATAGTAAACAAATATGCTTTCCAGCTAAGCAAGCCAAGGCTCAAGGTTGTGCTCAACAAGCAAAAGCTGTTTGCACTGCAAGATTTAACAAGGCAAGTGCCTATTGCAAAGGACATAAAGGAAGCAGCAATAAAGCTGGTGACACTGACAAGGGCAAGGAAGGACCTCCTGGATTATGGAGCCTCACCCAGAGCTTCAATAGGGCTCATACTATCAGCAAAGGCATGCGCCCTGATTAACGGAAGAAAATTTGTGAGCATGGAAGACGTGAAGGCAATGGCTCACCCAGTACTAAGGCACAGGGTGATAATGGGCTTTGAAGCTGAAAGAAAGGGAATGAAGGTTGATGACGCCATAACAAAAATAATATCTGAAATGAAATAAAATAAACACATGATAACAACAGACTTCTTGTCAGGACTTGACAGGTTCCGTTTAATAGTCAAGAAACGAGTTACTTCCAAGTATTCCGGAGGAAGAAAGAGCCCCTTCCTTGGAAGAGGCGCAAGTGTCAAGGACTACAGGGCATATGTTTCAGGGGACGACTTCAGGCTTATAGACTGGAGGATATATGCAAGGACAGACAACCTTTATGTCAAGAAATTTGAGGAGGAGAAAGACCTCACAGTGCACATAGTCATTGACAGCTCATCAAGCATGGACTACGGAAACCCAAAAAAGTTTGACTATGCAGCAATGCTTGGAGTTGGATTTGCATACCTGGCAATGAAAGATAATGAAAAGTTCAGGTTCTCCACATTTTCTGACACACTTCAGATGTTCAAGGCAGAGCGAGGAATGAACCACCTGGCACTAATGGTAGACCACCTCAACAGCGTAAAAACAAGCGGACAATCAGTATTTGCAGAAACCATGAACAAATACAGGCTCATGCTGAAAACAAGGGCGCTGCTTATTATAATCTCAGACTTCCTATTTGATTTCAATGAGATAGAACAGGGTTTGCTAAGTGTTGCAGGCGGAGACATGAAGGTTATACACGTATTGGACAAGACAGAGCGCAAGCTCGAGATGGAAGGAGACTTCAAGCTAAAGGATTCAGAGAGCAGCGACATAATGCAGACCTTTGTCAGCACTCGCCTGAAAACAGATTACCAGCGCAGCCTTGAAGAGCACACATCAAAGATTGCCCAGGTGTGCGCAGGACTAAAGGCAGACTACCATTTAATAACCACAGACACGCCAATATTCGACGCATTCCACAGGATGACCAAAGAGAAATAGGATTAGCAAAAGATTTATTAATAGTTAAAATATAATCATCAACAATGGAATGGAAAAAGTTTTTAGCAAGATTCTCAGCATGGCAATTGGGTTTTATAGTATATCTTATTTGTGGTCTTTTTTTTATTCTTGTTTTAAATATTTTTAATATTTTTTTTCCCCAGAGTTCTTTAGTTGACCTTATAATTAAATTTCTGTTACCCAGCATGCAATGGACTCTGTCCAATCTTATTAAGTTCAGTCTGGCTTTATTGATACTTTTTGGGTTGGTAGGCATAATCATGGGGTTCATAATGAGAAGATTTTATAAAAAAGAAAAACCACAAGAATTTATAGGCTTATTAA
>CAYGWL010000008.1:0-4848 GCA_964353575.1 uncultured Methanosarcinales archaeon
GACTGTGTTGCCAACAAAAAGGTCAATATCCTTTGGGTCAAGCTGGTTAATTGTTAGTATCTGGATTTCTCCTGGCTTCATGTATTTTGTAAGGTCTATAACCTCCCTTGCATTTTTTATGTTCCTTATGTTGCCGTTGAATGCCCTTGCATCACCCGACTTCAAGCCGAATTGGGAATAGAAGCCCAGCATCTTTGCGTCCTGGCACTTCCTAAGCATGCCAGACCACTGGGCTGTTGGGTCAAAAACAATAACCGCAACTCCTTTGAGCAAGCACTCCTCAATGAGGACCTGGGCTGATATGGTTTTTCCTCCTCCTGTAGAACCTGCAATTATGGTGTGCATGGTAAGCTGGTCCATGTCAAGATAAGCCCTCCTGCTTGATTCAGCAATCTTCCCTACGAACAATGATCTCTCAGTTAAAGTTGGCAGAAGCTTATATTCAACAGCTGCATGGAATCTCTTCTTCTTCTCCTGACTCTTTTTAACCACTGTGAAAACCAGGAAGCTGCTTGCGAAAATCACAAGCAGGAGCGATATAAACCACACAGGAATGATTCCATAAAGCCTGTACTGGTAAAATGGCTCTTTCACTGTTACTAAACCAGAAGCTGTTGATGTGTAGTCAAGGTATTTTGCCTCAACATTAAGCATGTAATCGCCAAGTTCAAAGCTTCCAGGCACTTTGAACTCATTCAGCAACGAGGTTGAGGTCTTTATGTTTGTTGTCTGCCTTCCTATCTCAAGTGTGCTGTTGCCGCTTATGCTGTTTAAGTTGTATATCAGCGAGACATCATAGTTCCTGTCCGTAAGAAGATTCTGCAAATCAACAGTATACCTCAATGTGCCTCCAGGATTCACAGAGGTTTTTGATATGTCCAGTTTGATGACCAGTGCACTTATTGGCAGCTTCTCCTTGTCATAAATTGTGAGCTTTATGGGAACATCCATGTTAAGGTCTCCTGACAAAATCAAGTGCCCTGTATAAACACCTGGCGTGTTTATTCCGAGCAGAGTTAGCTTGAGCTCATCCTGCGAATTTGAATCAATAATCATCTTGGTCTTGTCCATTTTTATAAAAGGCACAACATCCCCGCTTAGCGAGAGGGAAATGCTCATCTTTTCGCTTTTGAAGTTGTAAATTGCAATTATCTTTTCAAGGTAAGAACCAAGGTTGACTTTCTCGTCTATTTCAGATTCAGAGACATAATACTCTTTTGCGTTCCATTTGCCAATTGCTGCCAGCATGGGCAGTTCAGCGAAAGCACCCTGAGCAGCAGCGGCAGCTGCTGCCTGGCCAAGCGCCTCAGCAGCTTCGCCAGTGTATATCGTGCTCAGGGCAATGTTCCTTTCCAGCCATTCTCCTTCCACGATGGTAAACTCGTATATGTATGCATTGTATCCTGATTTCACTGCAATCAAATCCTGGGTTCCTGGCTGAACAGTAAGGAGGTAATAGCCTGTAGCACTTGTCCTCATGCTCTGCCCTGACGCAAATACTGTAGCATTGCTTAATGCCGAGCCGCCACTTGTTACATAGCCATAAACCCTGGAGCTTCTTAAACCAAGAAGGTAGTATGTCGGAATATGATCTGATGAGAACACAAGGGTATTGTTGCCTGTGTCAAGGGTTACATTATACTCATCCCACAGCATTGTTGAAGGATTAAAGTAGTAAGCAGTTATATATGACTCATTAAACCAGCTGCTTATGTCTGATTCATTGTAAGTAAAGTAAAAGGTGACATTGGTAATTATTGAGGAGCTTATGTTGGTCGTGAACTCATAATATTTTCCTAGATTAAGGAAGGAAGGCACGCTGACTCCTTCCGGCCTGGAGGTGTAGAGATTTGCTTTAAGGTAAATATTATTCTGGGATTCGTTTGTTGTTACATTAATCACCACAGACAGGTTCTGGGTAAAATTAAACATCTTTGTAATGTTTTTGGTTATGTTACCATAAATCACGCTTTCAATCTTTGGCACTGACAAATTGAACAAAGTGATGTTGTGGATTGTTGTGGCATTAACAGTTATTGTTACATTGCCGTAATACCTCTTGTAACCGTATTTCTCGGATGCTATGAAATGATTTCCAGCAGACCCAATAATAGAGTAGTTTCCTGTAGAGCTTGTTGTTGTATACCTATCAGTGCCTCCAAGGTAAACTGTTGCGTTGGCTACTGGCAAATTGGTGCCGTTCTCAACAACAACTCCTCTTACAGTCCCATTCTCTACAAACCCGCCCACGTATGAGTCAAGCGTGATGTTGTGTATGGTTGTGTTTCCAAAGTAAACATACACTGTCTCTGAATATGCATTATAACCCGTTGCTATAGCAATGATGTTGTAGATTCCTGCAGGCAGGTCAAAGGAATAGTTTCCAATAGAATCTGTTAATGCAACAAACTCGCCAAGACTTACTGTAGTGTTCTCCAGGGGAAGCCCTGTGCTGGTGGCTGTAACAATTCCCTGTATAGTGCCATTCCTTGGAATCTCTCCAACAAAGTAATCCATGGCAAAGTTATGGTATGTTACCGCCTCAATACTTACATTCACATCTGCTATGTAGACTTCATAATTTGTTTTCACAGCAGTAAGCACATATGAGCCTGCAGGCAGGTCTATTGAATAGGCACCGCTTGAATTGCTCAGGGCTGTCCTGCCGCCAATGCTTACAAGCACATTCACCATTGGAACGCCGGTCCAGTTGTCAATTATGAGCCCCTGTATGGTGCCATTCCTCTCAATTTCTCCTACGGACCAGTCCAGGCTTATGTTGTGGATTGTGGTCTCTGAAACATTTATTGTGACTGTGGAGATATTGCTTTCATAATGCTCAAGCATTGCTGCAACAACATATGTTCCTGCTGGAAGGTCAGTTGAATAATCTCCGCTCGAGTTTGTGAGCAGGGTCTTTCCGTCAACGAGTATTGTCACATTCTCAAGGGATGCATTGGTCCATGAGTCCTTAACCCTTCCTGCCAGGGTGCCGTTTCTTGTTAACTCTCCAACGAATATGTCCATGGTGAAGTTGTGGTATGTTGTATTAAGGGCGGGTATGTTAATTTCAGTGATATGGCTCTCGTAACCATCCTTTATTGCTGACATAACATGGCTTCCTGCTGATACATTAATTGCATAGAATCCCTGCGATGTAGTATTGATTTTCTCGCCGGCAATACTTATGGTCACGTTCTCAAGCGGCAATCCTGTGAGATTGTCCGTGACTGTTCCTTCCACAGCGCCATTAAGCACTCCCACGAAAGCAGGATTCAATGATATATTAAGGAGAGTTGTGGTCAAAAGGTTAACGCTTATATTCTGTGATATTGATGTGGTATAACCCTCTTTTATGGCAACTATGTTTACAATTCCTATAGGCGCTGTTAATGTATAATTTCCCTGGCTGCCTGTATTACCCAAGCTGATTCCTGAAGAAATGGTAACATTTGCCAAGGGCTCCTGTGTTGAATTGTCAAAAACATAACCTGAAACAAATCCGTAAGGAACACCAAGACCCAGGGATGGTATTAATGTAAAGTTATAATTTAGCGGCTGGCCAAAAACAAGGTTGAGAATATTGGTATGGGCAAAATATCCTGTTTTGTTGGCAATAATGTAGTATGAGCCTGCCTCTGCATACATGGAGTATGAGCCGTCTGTTTCAGATGTGTCTGCCCATTCTGAGCCAAGATTTATTGACACATTACCAAGGGGTTGGCCTGTGACTTTATCTGACACGGTTCCGTAAACCATAACATTCTGCACCTGAGAACATGTTCCAAAAGGGTCTGAAACAGGATCTGGATAGAAATAATAATTTATCTCGTCATCGTCTGATGGGATTGCAACCATAATCTGGTAATTGTGGAGCACTCCGTCAAAGCCCACTGCCAGGGTGTTTATATGGGTGCCGAAAAGAAAATTAGCAGGAGTTGATGAGTCCTTCACAACAAACATGTCAAAGTCTGTCGCATTGGGAAAACCGCTTTGTTTGGTGTATGTCCCAATAGTAGTGATGTTGGAGGTTCCTAGAATCAATGATATGTTTCTGGTAAGGGTGTTTGCAGCTGAAGAGTACTCTGTCCCATCTGCTCCCAAATAATCATCCACTTCTGAGGCATTAACTGCCAATATTGGATATGTCAGATAATCATACCACACTGTGCTGGCATAGACATCAGTCCCTGTTGATCCAAAGCAGTCAAACACCAAGTTCACATTAGTAACCCCTCCTCCTGAAGCAGAGGCATTTGTTATGTTGAGGTCTGTCTGGAGGTCAACAGAAAGCAAACCATAGTAGCCCTGCCAGTAACCGGTTGACTGTTGGTGCTGTATGACTATGGTGGTTATTTTGCCTGCTGTTGCATTGAGCATGTAGCCAATGTATCCAACAAAGTCCTTTACAAAGAAAAGGCTGAAGACTGCTCCGAATAGCAAAACCACTACAAACAAAGCGAACAAAGCGCTATTGTTACTTGATTTCTGCTTTCTTTTCATTCTTCTTATTCGCCTTCTCCTTTTTCTTAGCCCTGCTGTAAACAGTCCACACAGTGCTGTCATCTCTTTTGAGCAAAAGTGCTATTTCATGGAAAGTTAGTTCATAATGCTCCTTAAGGTGCTTAACAATGACCTCCAAGCTTGAAAATGAGCGGTTCTTGAATTCAGATGCAGGAATATAGAACCTACAATCCTTTGCTAAAACAAGCTTCTGCGGCATTTTTCTTAAAGCATTCCTATAGCTTGTCCATATAGTCCTGACATTTCTGTTTAATAATCTGGCAGCATCCCTGTTCTTCAAGCCAATGACATCAATGAGGTATTTTGTCACGGTCTCCATGGAGC
>CAYGWL010000009.1:0-2978 GCA_964353575.1 uncultured Methanosarcinales archaeon
AAGTAAGTGTTAAGAATTTAGTTGTTGTAAAATCATAAGAACTGATTCAAGAGTCATACCTTCTTCCATGCAGCTTCATGTGCCCTTGTGTTATGCCTACTGTTGCTATTTCCTGAATGGCTGCAAAGTTGTTTGCCAAACCAAGTGAGACCAAAACTTCCTGAAACTCCTGAGCTGAGCTTACGCCAAGTATCTCCAGACCAAGACTATAGTAAGGATAGTCAGTCGCGCCCCCAATTATTCCGAGAGGCATGGGCATTTCCAATTCGCCAACTAAATACTCGTCCTGCTCATACCATCTGCTGAGAGAGGCATATTTCCCGCTTCTGTAGGCATACGACTCTGCTGCTGAATATATTGCCCTTGTGTCCTGTCCTGTTGCATTTGCAGCGCCTATTATGCCGTTCATTATTCCCTTGTTGTTGGTTGCTGCCCTGGGAACATTTCCTCCTTCACCAACCCTTGAGATTTTCAGGAATCTCTCCAAAGCTTGTTCTTGTGAGAATCCTGGTCTTGCCAGATCCTCTTTTCTTATTCTCATTTTTGACTTGGCTAAACACCTGTCTGCATAGTTGGAAACAATTCCTGCCACAACCTCTCCATGTGTCAGCTCTTCAACTAACCCGGCAAGTGATTCGCACATGCGGTTTATTGTGTTGGCGCCCTGTATGTCGCCAGTGTCCACAATCAAATACAATAAAAGGTTTCTGTCAAACTGCTCAAACTCCAAGAATTCAGCTCTGGTGTAGGTATGACCTTCATTTGCTAATTTCAGAATTTCCGGCTCATTTTCTTTAAGCACAGATTCCGCCTTTTCCATATCAACTAAATTTGTTATCTGGATTTGACCTCTTATATAATTCCCCAGGGATTGTGCTTGTATTCCATTATCCCTTGCAAGCCTGAATGCTCGGGAAGCTGCTGCTATTATGGATGGTTCATCTATGCTCACAGGTATCAAGTATTCCTTATCATTTATTTTTGCATTGGTCACTATGCCCATCAAGGGAACTCCGCATATGCAGTTCTCTATTAACCTGTCTGCGTGCTGTTTTGAAACCGCGCCAAAACTGCTGTAAAGAAGCCGTGTTTCCTCGTCGCTTAAATCTGCAAAATCCCGCACATGCTTTATTCTTTCATCTATGCTCAACTTATTGAAATCCGGAATCCTTGAGGTTTTCATTCTTGCCCTTAAACCTCTTTTTTTCTTTTACTCATTCCTTCTTGCTCACTTTTCCTTTTTTTGTGGCATACAATGACTGTGAATTGATTAAAGATGCTAAAAAAGTTGGGCAACTCTCTGCTTGGATAATTTAGCAGAATTTTTCTCAGGAAAAGTGTGGGCGGGTTAGCAACGATTCTGCATTCAAATCCGACAAGTTCTAACATCTTTTTCCATTCTTTAAGCTCCAAAACTGTGATATGTGTTTTATGATAGCCTTTCCATTTATGTTCTATGCCAAATAACTTGTAAACTTTAAGAGTCAGACACGACTTGTTAGGTATTCTTATAAAAAAGTAACCATCCTCTTTCAGAATGTTATAACTTTCCTTAATGACTTTCTCAGGATTCTTCAGATGCTCAAGAACATCGTGAGCTATGACTACATCAAACTTCTTACCAAAAACATTTATTCCCTTTTCTATATTGCCTTTGAACAATACAGAATTAGGAGATATTTTTTTTGCTTTATTAAAGGCATATTCAGAAATATCAATGCCGTAAGTCTTGAAGTGTTTTTCTGCTTTTTTAAGAAGAGAACCGTGAGCGCATCCTATGTCTAATAAATCGCCACACTTCTTGTATCTTAATATGTGATTATAGAGGGTTTCTAAATTAACAATTGCGAATGACTTTTCATAACAGCCATTATATGCTTCATCAAAACAGCTTTTATCCATGAGATATGTGCCACTTTTATCTACATTTAACATTTTTACCATTCTTTTCTTCTCAGACATAGTAAAGCTTGTCTTCTTCCTTCTGCATCCTGTCCATCTTTGAATCCAGCTTGTTTATCCTGGGTCTTCTGCTCTCATGGTCCCTCCTTAGAGTAATGTTCAACCCTTCAAGGAAAGTGTTCATGCCCTTTTCCATGTCAAAAGGACCATTCACCATGCCATGGATTCCTGGCTCTCCTGAAAACACCATGAGGTTGTCTGAAATATAGTCAGCAAACAACAAGTCATGGTCAACAACCAGGCAGGACTTCTCCTTCAGAACAATCATGTCTCTTATGACCTTTGAAACCATCAATCTTTGCTCAACATCAAGATAAGCAGATGGCTCGTCCAGCAAGTAAAGGTCTGCTTCCTGGCTAAGGCATTTGGCTATCATAACCCTCTGAAGCTCGCCTCCTGAAAGCTCATTGAGCCTGCGGTCAAGCAGGCCTTCAATCTGAAGAGGCATTATGAGCTGGGTCTTGTGTTTTCTTACTGCATTCTCAAGAAACCTTGAAACCAGCTCAGGTGAGTCAGTGTTAAGGTACTGGGGCTTGTAGCTGATTTTAACCTCTTTATCAATATCGCCTTCATCAGGCTTTAGCAAGCCAGCAAGTATCCTGACAAATGTGGTCTTTCCAATGCCGTTCTCTCCCAATATCCCTATGACCTGCTTCTCTGATATGCTTCCCTGCTTTGCGTTAAGCACAAAGCCATCAAGCCCTTTTTTTATGCTGCTCCAGGAAGTAAGGGTGACTGCCCTTTTAATTTTGCTGATGGGCCTTTCGCTGAACTTTATTACCGCATCCCTGAAGCGGACATTCTCCTCTTTCAAGTAGCCTGAGAGATAGACATTTATGCCAACCCTTGTTGCCTTTACCTGGCTAACAACTCCAAAGCACGCCTCTTTTCCATACATCAAGTGCAGCAAGTCTGTCATATAATCCAGAATTATCAGGTCGTGCTCTACCACAAGAACCGCAGTTGTTTCATCTGCCAGCGAGCGTATGAATTTGCTGACTTTTATGCGCTGCTTT
>CAYGWL010000010.1:0-13360 GCA_964353575.1 uncultured Methanosarcinales archaeon
GAATTTGAGACGCATGAAGACAAAGATTCTTTCAAAATGCCTGATTTCTGCCTTGTTGATGTAACCCAGGAAAAGTTTGCTGCAGGAGGCATGCTGTGCGGAAAATCTTACAAGGACATTGAAGAAGATTTGAAAAAGTTAAATTATTCTAAATTGTTCTTGGACTAAAAAAAATAAATCAAAAAGTTTATATACCTCTCTATCTTGAATAATTGCATGGTTGATAAGCTCCGCTGCACTGACTGTAATTACATATTCACACCCAAGGCTAAGAAGCCAATAGTGTGCCCTTACTGCGGAAAGCAGGGCACGCTCAGAAGGGCGAAGGAGATGCAGGACTGGATTAATGAGGTCTCTGGTGATTTAAATGACTGAGTCAAGGGCTTTCAGAGCCACTTCTATCTGCTTTTTGTCCGGTTCAGCTGTTGTTATGCTCTGCAGCAAGAGTCCTGGAGCTATTATCATTCTGAATAAAGGATTGTTCCTGTATTTGTCTGAGATTTTCAGTAATTCATAAGAAACTCCTGCTATCACTGGTATTAAGATTATTCTTGAGGCAAACCTTGCTAAGAGATTATCTGTTATTATCAGTGAAAATATCAAAATGCTCACTATCAAAACAATTAACAAAAATGCTGTTCCGCACCTTGGGTGGAGCCTTGAGCATTTCTTTATGTTTTCATAAGTCAGCTTCTTCCTGCTCTCATAGCAATTGACAACCTTGTGCTCTGCCCCATGGTATTGAAAAACCCTTTTGATATCATGCATCCTTGCTATTAAAATTATGTATAACAGGACAAGCACAATCCTTATCAAGCCGTCAATGAGATTGAACATTATGCTGTTGCTCTTTGTTATCAGCATTGTTACAAAAAAGGGCATTGCAACGAACAGGAGCAGTGCAAAGGCTGCTGAAACAGCAACTGTGAAAAAAATCTCTTTTTTGCTGAGCTTCTCTTTCTCTCCGGAAGCAATTTCTGCAGACCACATGAGGGCATTAAAGCCAACAACAAGCATGTCAATTATGTAGAAAAAACCTCTCCATATGATGATTTTGCTTGCTGGTTTCGCCTTCTCCCTTTTAACAACAATCTTTCCCTTAGAATTTCTGACAGCAATGGCAACATTCTCGTAAGACTTCATGAGAACGCCTTCTATTACTGCCTGTCCACCAATCTTTTTACTTTTCTCTTTTTCCTTCATCTTAACAATTTCTCAACGAGCTTTTTCTCTTCCAGAATGTCTGCTTCAGAAACATTTGCAGCGTGCTCAAATACTACAGGTATCTTGTTTAATAATTCTTTGTTTTTTGATATCTGTTTAAGGTCAAGCCTGCCTTTGCCTATGCTTTGGTGGTCAAGGCTGTCAACAACATCGTGCATGTGAACCTCACTAATCCGGTTCTTTAATTCAAAGAATTGGTATGTGCTTACATTATTTCTTACATCATGTCCGATGTCGTATAAAAAGCTAAGCTCTGGAATCATTTCAAATACCTTGGCAAAATCGTTTCTGCCATTCAGCAAAGGATAAGCGTCAAAAGTCATGTTTTCTATGGCAAACTTTATAGAGCTGTTTTTTGACAATTTAATAGCATACCTGAAGACTTCCAGGGCATTTTCAAAGCCTTTTTTGTAATCTATTTTTGATATTTGCTGAAACTTTGGAAACCCGGGAAACTCCTTGTAAGGACCCTCATACTCATACACTCCAAGATGACCTGTGTGTATTCCTGCAACAGGAGCATCTATCATACTTGCGGATTTAAGAAGGTTGTTAATAACAAGCCGGTTCTTGTGTGTTAGCCCGTAGCAGGGATTGAACAAATAGTTTCCTTTTAGTGGAGGGAAATAGACATGGACTGTGAAATTCATGTCACCAAAGTCCTTTTTTATTCTCTTAAGGGTTTCAAATGCCTTTTTTTCATATCTGTGGGCTGCGCCAATCTCCACTAATCCAAAGCCCATATCCCTGATTTTCTTAACACTATTATAGATATCCAAACCATTAGCGGCGCACCAGCTGCTTGACAAACCAATCATGGCAAAAGGCTTTTTACGATAAGTTTAAATATTTTTAGTATTTCAAGTCCATAAAATGGGGGAAGCGCTTTACCTGAATGATTGTTATTTGAAAGAATTTGATGCTACAGTTGTGAGCGTTGACAAAGACAAGTATGTTGTCCTTGACAAAACAGCTTTTTATCCTAATGCCGGAGGGCAGCCTTACGATACTGGGAAACTAATCTGCAATGGTACTGAGTATAAGGTTGTTTATGTCGGCAAGTTTGGCGGCAATATAAGCCACGAGCTTGACAAGCCGGGCTTGAAGCCAGGCGACAAGGTGCATGGGTTTATTGACTGGGAAAGAAGGTATAAACTCATGAGAATGCATACAGCTGCGCACATCTTGTCAGCAGTTTTCAACAAAGAAGCTAGTGCTTTGATAACAGGAGGGCAACTGGAGCTGGAAAAGTCAAGGATTGACTTCAACCTTGAAAATTTTGACAGGGAGAAGATAGATGAATACATAAAGAAATCAAGCGAGATTGTCAAAAGGGACTTGCCTATTAAGATATATTCAATACCAAGGGCTGAGGCAGAGGCAGAGCCAGGCATTGCAAAGCTTGCTAAGGGTTTGCCAGAGGGAATCCAGGAAATAAGAATTGTTGATATAATCGGTTTTGACAGGCAGGCTGACGGCGGAACCCATGTCAGGAGCACCAAAGAGGTTGGTGAAATAATCTTTTTAAGGGCCGATAACAAGGGCAAGGACAACAGAAGGCTTTACTACAAGCTTGCTTAGTAACTTGGTCTAATAATTATCAATAAAAATGATAAAAAATACCTTTTTAATACTCGAGAGGATTAGTGAGAAAAAAGAGAAAAATCTCTGGAGCCAGGGAATAAAAAAATGGGATGACTTCCTGAGAGCTGAAAAAATAAAAGGCATTCAGAGCTACACAAAAAAGTATTATGACCGGAAGATAAAGGAAGCCGTCCACAAGCTTTACACATTCAATTCAGGATACTTTGTTAAAAAGATTCCAAGAACAGAGCACTGGCGGCTGTATGACTTCTTCAAGGAAGATGCTGTTTTCCTTGACATAGAAACATCCGGCTTGGAGCAAGATGCTTACGTCAGTGTTATTGGCTTGTTTGATGGAATAAATACAAAGATAATGGTTAAGAATATTAATTTAAATTTCAATATCCTGAAAAAGGAACTTGAAAATTATAAAATAATAATTACCTTCAACGGCTCAAGCTTTGACCTGCCCAGGCTTGAAAGAATCTATCCAAAAATCATTCCAGACATTCCGCACTTTGACCTGAGGCATGCCTGCAGCCGCGTTGGCTTGTCAGGAGGATTAAAGCAAATAGAAAAAAAGCTCGGGATAAAGAGAAAAAACGAGATTGTTGAAAAGCTTTACGGAGGCGACATAGTCAAGCTCTGGAGGAGGTTTGTGGCAACAGGGGATGATTATTATTTGAATCTCTTGATAGAATACAATGAAGAAGACGTAATCAATTTAAGACAGATTGCTGATATTGTTTATGAAAAACTGAGAGAATCAGCGCTTCCCAAACCTGGTTAATTTCTCGTCCTTTCTCTTAATCCTCTTCAGGCGTATGCTGTCAACCTTGCCGTGGCATTTGTCGCACAGCATCATGACATTGCTCAGCTCATCCTTTCCGCCCATGGATAGGGGTATTACGCGGTGGAAGTGTATCTTTGAAGGATTGACTGCTGTCCTGCAGTTGGAGCACTTGAACACGGGCTTAACACTGCCTCCGCACTTGTCGCAGCTGAAGCTAAGATTGTTTATGAAGTCAATGAGAACTGCTCTTTTGAGTGGTTTTGACATTTTTATTAAACAAAGTGTTTGCTGTTTTTAAATCTTTTCAGTGTTTTTTAAATATTTTCCTTAATATTGAGCTTTTGTATGCCTTTGGCTTGTAAGGTCTTAATCTTATTATTTTTGTTTTCAGTTTTAACCTCTTCAGCTCTTTTCTTAAACCGCTGACAAAATGCTTCTGGTCATAGCCCAGGCATATCACGTCTGGTCTTGTTTTTTGTATTATTTTATACTTATCCCTTATGTAACCTAAAACAACCTCATTGGCGATATTGGTTTTTTTAATGTTATTTAACCTCTTTCTCTCGTTATTAAGAGGCGGTCTCTTTTTTAATTGCTTTACTGTCTTATCCCTTGCTACAACAAGGGTTAATTCTCCAAAATCCCTGGCTTTTTTCAGGAAATACACGTGCCCTTTGTGCAATATGTCAAATGTTCCGAAAGCCAAGACTTTTTTCATTTCCCAGCTTGTTTCATTTTTCCTTATTTAAGTCTTTTTCTTTACCAAAAAGCTTATAAGCATTATAATATTACCAGTAATAAAATGAAGGGGTTATACGATATCGATCCTTGCATGTGTGGAATGGGAATAGCAATTGCTCTATGGGGCTTGGGTAAAGGAATATCACTTATTTACCAAGCAAGAGCCGGGAATGAAGCAATGGCAGCTAGGTCTTCAGCACTCGAAAAACTGATAGAAACACAAGGTAAACAAATGGGACCACAAGAATTTAAAGATTATGCTGCTTCATTTGGTTTAGCTGATAGGAATAATGAAGAATAACCAAGTTTGGTTTCTTTTTCTTAAATTCCGGTAACCGATAACTTTTTAAATACCTCCCTATCCCCAGCATTCCATGGCAAAATTGAGGAAGGCTGTTGCTTACAGAATTATAAAGCGTCCTTACACAAGGATATCCAAGTACAAGAAGAAGAGCTTTGTCAGGGTAACTCCTAACATAAAGATAGTCAGGTTTGACATGGGCGCTTTGAAAAAGGACTTTGAGTGCCAGGCTGATATGATTTCTAAAGTCCCTATTCAGATACGCCAGGAAGCCATTGAGTCAGCAAGGCAGGCCTGCAACCGATGGCTTGAGAAGTATCTTGGCAAGTTTGGATTTTACTTCAAGGTAAGGGTTTATCCATTTCATATTCTCAGGGAGCATTCCCTGGCAAGTGGCGCTGGTGCAGACAGGATGAGCACAGGAATGGCAAAGGCTTTTGGAAAGCCCGTTGGTGTTGCTGTGCAGGTGAAAAAGGGACAAAAAGTTTTCACAGTAAAGGTTGACAAGCAGAACGAAGCCTTTGCAAGAGATTCACTGGCAATAGCTGCTTCAAAGCTTCCTGGCACTTTTACTGTCCAGGTTACGAATATCAAGAAGCCTTCTGCTTAATTCCTCAATGCTTGTTGCAGCCTTGTATCTTTTATTGAATTTATCAACTGTTTCTTTATCAAGCACATCTGTCTTGCTCAGGTAAAGAACTATGTTCTTGTTTGATTTCTTCAATCTCTCCAGTAATCTTTCCTGCTCTTCTATTGGATAGGGCTCTGTCAAGTCAAAGACGTATATAATAGCGTCAGCGCAGTGTTTTATGGCAAGGAAGGCCTGCTTCTCTATATAGTTCATCTTGTCAAATCTGTTGAGTGTTCCTGGAGTGTCTATGAATTGGATTTTTTGGCGGTTGTATTCGGCATAGCCAATATTCAAACTTTTTGTTGTGAAGGGATAGGATGCTATTTCCGGTCTTGAAGCTGTGAGCTTGCTCAGCAAAGTTGTTTTTCCAACATTTGGAAAGCCGGATATTGCGACTGTTGGCAAAGTTTTTATTGAAGGATATGTCCTGAATGTCACCCTCGCATTCTCAAGGAATGCGAGCTCTCTCTTTATCTGCATAACAATAGAGGCAACCCTTCCAAGAAATTGCTTTCTATACTTTATTACTTCTTTAACATCACTGCTCCTCCTTATCTTCCTGTCGTATTCCTTAAAGAAATAATTTATCTTCTTGTTGGCCCAATTCAAAGCGCCAAAGGATTTTTTCAGCTGGTCATAGTCAAGCGTGCATCTAACCAGCTCATTATAAAAGTCGGAAAGCCCGTCAAGCGATGGAAAGCTGGCAAGTATTTTTTCAAAAGCCCTCACAAGAACCTTGCTCGCACTTCTTATGCGCTCAATCTCCTCAAACCTTATCTGCTCAAGCCTTGGTCTGTGCATCTTCTTCATGCTGGATACCTTATCCTGTCCAGCCCTGAAAGCAGTGTCTATGTATGTCTGCGGCTTCTCAACATTGACTATGTCCTGGAATCCCATATTAAAACTTGGAATCAATTCTATTATTTAATGGTTTAGGTTTGGTTGAATATCATCAAAAGCTTTTTAAACTATGAACTATTATTTGTTGGTCGGGGGTTTGTATGGTAATGATTGGTGTTGATTTGCTGAAGCTTAGAGTGAACTCATTCTCTGTTAGGGACGAGTCTGTTGTTTTGGAGGTCCATTTTAATGATGGTGAAGCAAAGCAGATTTTCAGGACAACCACCCTTGACAAGCCGGATAAAGTGGCAGAAGATATCTTCTCAGAGCTCATACATATGGAGGAGAACATAAACATGCGCTTTGACGGCAAAACAATGGTCAGTGACGTAGATGTCTTGATAAAGAACCGGAAGAAGAAAAAAGAAAGCATGGTTGAGTTCTTAAACAATCTGCGCACCATGATTAAGAAGGTCAAGTCATTAAAGGTGGCTGAGGGCTACACTAATCTGATTTCTACCATAAACAATATGGAGCTTAAGCTATGAGATTGAAGACCTGCCCAGAGTGCGGCTCTGCTGACATAAGCCTTTATATGGGAGGCAGTCTGGGGATGCAGTACAGGTGCAAGACCTGCGGCTATACAGGAGCTTTGATAGTTGAAAGTGATATAGATAAGAAATTCAAAAAATAGTTCTTGCTTATAAGGATTTTAAACAAGCAATTTTAACCAAGTTTGTCGTAAACACCCTGGCTGTGTTCGCATGGCTTTTTGTCCCAGCTGCAGCGGTTTACGCAGCAACCGAGATGAATCGCTCCTTCGTGGTGTTTGCATACCACCAGCGAGTCAGGGCTTTCCTTGAAATTGCCTGAACAAATCGTACAATTCATTTTATTCCTCTTTTTAATTATTTTTATGATTTCCTAAAACTGCCTTACCAGCATGAGTTCATATTTTTGCAAGTATATAAACTTTTTTGTTTTTATCAAAACTTATATCAAGTACAACACTCTTGTTTTCCTTTATGCGTGAATCAAAAATCTGCCACATCCCTTGTCAAGGTCTGTGAAGTGGTCTGATGATTCCACAAGCTTTGATGATGCTGTTTTTCCGAAAGCAGCAACTTCCACCCTGCATCCCATGGCTCTTCTGAGGTGCTCAACCAAGGGTGTGAAGTCTCCGTCTCCTGAAACAATGATTATTGTGTCAAGCTTCGGAGCAAGCTCTATTGCATCCATGGCTATGCCAATGTCCCAGTCCCCTTTCTTTGTTCCCCCGAAGAATATCTGGAGGTCTTTTGCCTTGACCTCAAAGCCTATGTTCTCCAGTGCCTCAAAAAAGTTTTTCTCTTCCTTTATATCTGCTTTTATAACGTATGCTATGGCTCTGACAAGCCTTCTGTTGCCTACAGCGGTTTTCAGTAAAGCCTTGAAGTTAACCTTTGCCTGATAAAGGTTCTTTGCAGAGTAATACATGTTCTGCACATCAACAAATACTCCGACTCTTTGCTCCATATGTTGTTGTTTTGTCATTTTTCAAAAACCTCACTTTTTTCTTATATATTTGTGTGCGCTGGCGGCTGCTATAGCTCCTTGGCTGGCTGAAACCAGAATCTGCTTTAGTTCAGAGGCGTTTGTCACGTCGCCAGCTGCAAAAACCCCCTCAATGTTTGTCTTGTGTTCCTTGTCAACAGCTATGTGCTCACCTTCAAGTTTTATGCCCATGCTCTTAACCAGGGATACTAAGGGTATTAAGCCTATTTCAACGAAAAGTCCGTCTAACTTTATGTTTTTTCCTGTGTCCAGGTCAACAGACTCAACGAATCTGTTTCCATTAATCCTCACTACATTTGATTTGTTGATTATTGTTACATTCTTTTTTTTGGTTACTGCTTCAACACAAATTGGGTCTGCCCTTATGCATTCTCCCCTGTATATTACATAAACCTTCTTTGCGTAGTCAGAAAGCAGGAGGGCAGCCATGGCTGCTGAATTACATCCTCCAACAATTCCAACAATCTTGTCCTTAAAGAAGGGTCCATCGCAGGTGTAGCAATAGCTCACTCCCTTTCCAATGTATTTTTCTTCTCCAGGAACATTAAGCCTTCTCTTTTCTGTCCCCATTGCCAGAATGAGTGATTTTGCCCGGTATTTTTTATCATTTTTATCAGTCACCACAAAATCTTTGTCTTTTTTTATACCAACTACCTCTTCTTCTATTGCCTCAACACTGAATTTCTTCATGTGCTCAATGAATCTTTTAGAAAGCTCAATTCCTGAGATTGACCTGAAACTCGGATAGATGTCCACAGCGTGAGCATCCTGCATCATGCGACGAGTCCTGCTTCCTATAACGCCGCATTTAAGTTTATATCTGCTGCAGTATATAGCTGCAGTCATGCCAGCAGGTCCTCCGCCAATTATTAGAACATCATACATATGCCACTTAATAATTTAGCTATTATTTAAATGTTTATTGTTTTTTATGCATCTTCCAAATCGTCAATTGAACTCTCAGCACAGAGTCGAACTCTCCAAAACATTTATATACCGAGAAAACCTTCTGGACTGGGGGATGGCAAAGCTTCAGTTTTATCCATTGAACATAAGCTATAAGTCAGGGGAGAATGATGCTATCTACTTGTACGGCCGCGCAGCTGATGGCAGCATGGTGTGTGTGGTTGACGAAAGCTTTGAGCCTTATTTCTATGCGTCAAGCAAGGAAGCGGAGAAGCTTGCTGAGGACATCTCAAAAATGAGGTTTGAGCATAGAGGCAGGGAGTTCTCTCTTGCCAGGGCAGAGACTGAAAGAAAGAAGCTTTTCGGAAAGGAGCAAAGCTTTGTAAAGGTTTTCACAAAAAACCACAGCGACTTTCCTGCCGTAGTAAAGCAGGTTAGCGGAGCTGTTTTTGAGGCAGACATCTCTCCTGTCAGGAAATACCTCCTTGACAAGGATGTCAAGCCATTGACACTTTGCGAGGCAGAAGGCGATTATGTTAACCTGAAATCAAAGGTCTCTGTTTTCAAAGCCAGCAGCGTCACAAGTTTCAGCGATGAGATAATAAAAGACCTTAAGATTCTTGCTTTTGACATAGAAACCCACAGCTCCCTTGGCAAAATATCTGTTCCTGATAATAATCCCATAATAATGGTTGCCTTTTATGCAAATGGATTTGAAAAGGTCATAACCTGGAAAAGATTTGAAACAGATCTTAGCTGCATTGAGTTTGTGGAGAACGAGAAGGAGCTCATAAGACGCTTTTCAGAGGTAATTGAGAGCTACAGGCCTGATATGCTTGTTGGCTATTATTCTGATGGATTTGACCTGCCTTACATCCAGGCAAGGGCTGAAAGGAACAATATGAACCTCAGGCTCGGCTTGGACTACAGCGAGCTGAACATTGACAAGAGAAGGGAATCTGCTTCAATAGCAGGAATAATTCATATTGACATATATAAGTTCATAAGAAGGGTTGCAGGAGGCGCCCTGGAAACAAGCTTTTATGACCTAAACTCTGTTGCCCTTGAGATACTGGGCGAGGAAAAGCTTGATGTTGACATGGATGAATTGGCGGATGTGTGGTCCAACAGGCCTCAGGATCTTGAGCAATACTGCAGATACAATCTCCAGGATGCCAAGCTGACTTACAATATCTGCACAGAGCTTATGCCCGGCATGGTTGAGCTGGTTAAGCTTGTTGGTGTTCCAATTTATGAAATCAGCAGGATGGGCTTTTCTCAGATGGTTGAGGGCTACCTCATGAAGCAGGCAAAATACCTCAACGAGGTAATCCCGAGAAAGCCTGACTATGAAGAGGTCAGGGAAAGAAGGATAAGGACATACAAAGGAGCCTTTGTCTACAAGCCAGAACCAGGACTTTATAAGGAAATTGCTGTTTTTGACTTCAGAAGCCTTTATCCTTCAATAATCTCTTCACATAACATATCCTGCGAAACCCTTAACTGCGATTGCTGCAGGCTTGAGGCAGAGCTTACGCCTGAAACAAAGACATGGTTCTGCAAAAAGAAGCGCGGCTTTATCTCAGAAGTGATTGATGACTTAATAACCAGAAGGATGAGGATAAAGGAGCTTATGAAGGTTGCTGAAAAGAAGAAGCTCCTTGACGCAAGGCAGAACGCACTCAAGACAATAGCCAATGCCATGTATGGCTACTTCGGATTTTTCGGCGCAAGATGGTACTCAATAGAGTGCGCCAATAGCATAACTGCCTATGGCAGATACTATATCACCAAGGTCATTGACAGGGCAAAGCAGCAGGGCTTTAATGTTATCTACTCTGACACTGATTCAGTATTCCTGACTCTTGGAAGCAAGGCAAGGAAGGATGTAACAGGCTTTGTTGACAAGATAAACTTTGAGCTAACCGGCTTAATGGAGCTTAACCTGGAGGCATTCTATCCAGCAGGGCTTTTTGTTTCAGCAAAGGAAACTGGTTTTGGGGCAAAGAAAAAGTATGCCTTGCTGTCAGAAGACGGCGCAATAAAGATAAGGGGCTTTGAAACAGTCAGGAGAAACATATCCTTTATTGCAAAGCAGGTGCAGGAAAACGTCCTGAGGATGATACTCAAGGAAGAAAATCCTGAAAAGGCATTTGATTATGTAAGGCAGATAGTCAACAAGCTCAGGAAAAAAGAGATACCTTTGGAGCATGTAATCATACACACCCAGCTCAAGAAAGATATCAGCGAGTATGACTCTATTGGCCCTCATGTTGCTGTTGCAAAGAGGATAATTCAGCAGGGAACAAGTGTAGAGCCTGGCTCGGTTATAAGATACATCATAGTCCAGGGAAAGGATAGGATAAGAGACAGGGCAAGGCTGCCGGAAGAGGTTGCCAATGACGAGTACGACGCTGAGTACTACATAAACAACCAAGTCATACCCGCAGTTGAGGGAATATTCAAGGTGCTTAACTTTAACACAGAAGAGCTAAAGGAAGATAGGGAGCAGGAAAAGCTGGGGAAATTCATTGGTTCTGGAAAGTCATAAAAATCCGCATCAACTACACTAAATCAGATATGGACTTGGACTTTATGGCTTTCTTAAGAGAAGGAACAACATCATCCCTTGCCAGCAATTCTTTTTTAGGAATCCACTTTGGATTCATGTCCTGCTTTTCACTTCCTCCAATAATTTCACATTCATAAATATGGATTCTTACATCCTCTCCTGAGTCCAGCTGTCCAAGGTAATCTGTAATCTGTCTTAATGCCCTTACTTCATACCCTGTTTCTTCTTCTGTCTCTCTTATAGCTGTAATCTCAGGAGTTTCACCTCTTTCAACCATTCCATGAGGCATGCTCCTGCGACCTTTATACTTGCCTCTCTCTCTTTCAATCGTCAAAACCAGGTTTTCCTTTTCAATATATGCTGATGCTGCTTCTAGCATACTGGAAGGTAATTCAGAGGTATATATAAAAGTTACTCCACTAAGAATTTCACCAGCTTTAGAAACATAGAAAACTTTTTATATCAGAGAGAAAATAATATTGTTTATGGCTAAAAGAGGTCAATTAACCTTATTCATGATAATAGGAATTATCCTTATTCTTTCCCTTGGCTTGGTAAGCTACTTTGTCTCCTTAAGCCAGTCACAAGGCATTAAGCCAGAAATAAACCTTGAGCAGAAGAAGCAGTCAGTTGCAGAGTATGTTGGCTCCTGCTTCAGCGATACTGTGAAGGCAGCCAGAAACAAATACGGCTTGGACCAGGAAAAGATAGAGAAGTATGTAAATGACAATATATGCAAGGACTTCTCTGAATTTGAAGAAGAGGACCTTAGCATAACATTCACAGGAGCAAACATAGACGTTTCTATAAGCCAGGACACAGTCCTTGCAAGCATGGATTACCTTATAATGATGAGGCTTGGCTTGTCATCGCAAAGTTTGGAGGAATTCAGCTTCAACATGAAGGTGACAACAGCAACCTCAATACCAACACAAGATGGTGTTGTTACTCAAGATACTCTGCTCAAGTCAGGCGATGGCTTGCTCGAGTTGTTTGTTGCAAAGGGCACCAAGGTTATGGACGAGAACGGGAACCTTGCTGATAATCCTGAATTAACCATAAAGCTCACAGATGTTAAGCCAAACCCAACAACATACGGCTTGGGAATATACGAGATAGAGCCCCACCTAAGCTTTAGCGAGGCAGCAACCATAAGGCTAAGGTATTATGATTTGAATCTGGGAACAGAACAAAACCTTAAGGTAATAAAGAGACCAGCACAAGGATATGTGTGGAAGATAGTGCCTGACCAAGACAGGCCATACACAGAAAATAATCTTGTAATTGCAAGGATAAATGACTTAAGTCAGATAGCACTCACAGCCACGTGCGGCGCAGAAGGAGAAGAAAAATCAATATATTTTTACACAAACTACATCTATATCCAGAACTGCGAGCCCTGTAAGTGCTTAGTTGAAGATGATACCGGCCAATTGCTTGGGCCGGATGATTTTGTAGAAGAATGCTCTGAGATTAACAGAATGGCTCCTCCACAAGTTCTCATACCAGATATGGAAGAAGAAGAGTATGAAGAAATGATGATACTTGACATGAGGGGAGGAACTACTGGTTATGAAAACACTGTAGGCTGTGACGCTATAGGCAATAAAAACGGTTATCCAACAATCGAAGCAGTTGGCGGGACAGGAGAGTTCGATCTTACCTTTGAGATTGGAGATGGCAGCTGTATTAGTGAAATAAGTCTTCCGAGAGAGGATGTTGATGATAAAGTGGCTTCCATAACAATGGGTGTTGATGAATTTGCAGATTGGACTGTTTTATTCAATAAAATAAAAGGTGATGTTGGAGAACAAGGCACTTACTCAAAAAAAATAGAGGTTGGGATAGAAAACACGCAGGGCGCATGCAGCCATGAAAGATTATTGATAAATGTTGCAGGAACAGGGATACAATGCGGTGAATTGCCTGAGAGTAGCATTGCGAAGTGCTGCACAGAAGAGAATAAGGCAGATTGCGACTGGGAACCAGCAGCAGGATCTACCTTCACTGGTGGCTGCAACAAGCTCGGATTCCACACATTGGTTCAGGACACAGGTGACCAGGCACTAATAGACAGGCACCTTGAAGTTGTTAAGGAGTTTGCCGGAGAGAACGGATGGACTTTGAACCTTGACTATCAAAACAACTGGTTTAGCCCGCAGGCGTATGTGGACAAAGCAAACTCTCTTGGCCTAAGGCCGATAATAAGGGTTG
>CAYGWL010000011.1:0-5596 GCA_964353575.1 uncultured Methanosarcinales archaeon
AAGGTTGTTCTCATACCTGGAAACCATGAGAGCTTTGCAACTGCTGATTTTCTTGCAGAGCTTTACGGAGCAACAAATCTGCATGGATACTCCATAAAGGCAGGCAATGTTGCCTTGTTTGGCTGCGGAGGGGCAAACATAGGAATGCACCAGATAAGTGAAAAAGAGATATATGACCTCTTAAACAAGGGCTTCAAGCACGTAAAGGACGTCAAGAAGAAGATAATGGTCACCCACGTGCATCCGTCAGGAACCATCATGGAAAAGTTTTCCAACATATTTCCTGGTTCTGAAGGAGTTAGGAAGGCTGTTGAAAGATTCAAGCCAGACATCCTTCTTTGCAGCCATGTGCACGAGGCAGAAGGGCTTGAAGAAAAGATTGGAAGCACAAAGGTAATAAATGTTGGGAGAAAAGGAAAGATTATTGATATCTAAGATTTGAATAGTTTTTAATATTAGTAATAGTAAAATATAAAAATACCTGACATTTTTGCAATTAAATGGGGTGATATTAATGCAAGAAACCATAAAAAATCTAGCCAAGGCATTTATTGGCGAGAGCCAGGCAAGGAACAGATATACAATATATTCTGAAGTTGCAAAAGAGGAGGGCTTTGAGCAGATTGCAGATTTATTTCTGATTACAGCGGACAATGAAAGGGAGCACGCAAGCTGGTTCTTCAAGCTCATAAATGAGCTTAAGAAGGGCAAGAAAGATTTTGGAGAAATTAAGGTGGATGCTGGAGTTCCAACAACATACGCTACAACTGCTGAAAACCTCAAGGCAGCCATTGCAGGAGAGAATCATGAGTACACCAAGCTGTATCCTGAATTTGCCGATGTAGCTGAAAAGGAAGGACTACCTGAGATTGGAAGAAGGATAAGGGCAATAGCAAAGGCAGAGGAGCATCATGAAGAGAGATACAAAAAGATACTGAAGGAAGTTCAGGCAGGAAGTGTTTTCAAGAAGCAGAAGGAGCTCTGGTGGGTTTGCAGGGAGTGCGGCTATGTTCACTTTGGAAGAGAGCCTCCGGAAAAATGCCCGTCATGCGACCATGAGAAAGCATTTTATCAGGTGAAGTGCGAAGAATACTGAAGTCTGAAACATGGCACAACAGAAATATCCGGAACCAACAGTTGCTGCAATAATCTTCAATCCGGAAGGAAAAATCTTCTTGATGAAGTCTCCTAAGTGAAAAGGCAAGTATGTGATTCCTGGGGGCCACATAGAACTAGGAGAAAGCATGGAAGATGCATTGAAAAGAGAAATAAAAGAAGAAACAAGACTGAGTATTTATGACATCCACTTTCTATGTTTACACCAATTCATCTTTGAAAAGACATTCTGGAAGAAGAGGCATTTCATATTTTTTGATTTTTCATGCAGAACAAAATCAACCAAAGTAGAATTGAACTCAGAAAGCCATGAATATGTGTGGGTTTCTTTGGAAGAGGCACTGAAACTTCCGATTGAGTCTTATACAAAAAGAACAATTCAGGAATACATGAAGAAAGCATCGAAAAAGTGAAAACATAAAATAACAAAAACAAAGACTAACTTAAATTATCCTTTCATAACAGCCAAAGGAACAACCCTTGCCACAAGCTTGCCTATTCCAGCCTGGTGGCTTACCCTCACAACCTCGTCTATATCCTTGTATACTTGAGGCGCTTCCTCTGCTATTCCGCTCCAGGAAGCTGACCTTACCACTATGTTGAGCTTTTCAAGCTCCTTTTTTATCTGTTCTCCCCTGAATCTCCTAAGTGCTTCGTTCCTGCTCATAACCCTTCCTGCGCCATGCGCAGTGCTTCCAAAGCTTATTTCCTCAGCTGTCTTTGTTCCCACAAGCACATAGCTTGCTGTTCCCATTGAACCAGGAATTATCACTGGCTGTCCAACATTTCTGTAAACCTCTGGAATCTCCTCCCTTCCAGGACCAAAGCTGCGAGTAGCACCTTTCCTGTGGATGCAGACGTTAAGTGTTTTGCCATCAATCTCGTGCTTTTCAAACTTTGCAATGTTATGCGCTACTTCATAAACAAGATTCATTCCATCGCTTGTTCCCATAACCTTCTTGAAGCACTCTCTTGTCCAGTGTGCAATCATCTGCCTGTTTGCAAATGCAAAATTAACTGATGCAGCCATTGCCTGATAATACCTCTTCCCAAGCTCTGAGTTTATTGGCGCATTTATTAGTTCTCTGTCAGGCAGGTCCTTGTAACCGTATTTATTTTCCATCTCTTGAATATAATCAGATGCAACCTGGTGTCCAAGTCCTCTGCTTCCACAATGAATCATTACAGTAACCTGGTTTTTGTGTGTTATTCCAAAAATCCTGGCTGTTTCCTCGTCGTATATTTCATCAACCTTCTGCATTTCCAGGAAATGGTTTCCTGCTCCTAATGTTCCAAGCTGCGGCAGTCCTCGGGCAACCGCTCTGTTGGATACTGCATTGAAGCTTGCTCCAGGAAGCGCTCCATATTCCTCTATCCTTTCCAAATCATGCTTTGTCCCATAGCCGTTTTCAACAGCCCATTTTGCTCCCTTTTCAGTAACCTCTGCTAATTCGTTTCTGCTAAGCTTTGTTATTCCTTTCTTTCCAACTCCGGATGGAACCTCTTTGAAAATAGCGTCAAGTATCTCCTTTCTTTTCTTAATGATTTCATCAGCATCAAAATCTGTTCTAAGTAATTTCACCCCGCAGTTGATGTCATAACCGACACCGCCGGGAGAAATAACACCCTTTTCCATGTCAAAGGCTGCAACGCCTCCAATGGGAAAACCATAGCCCTGATGAGCATCAGGCATTGTCAAGGAGTGTTTTATTATGCCTGGCAACTTAGCAACATTGGCAGCTTGCTCAAGGGTCTTGTCCTGTCTTATCTTCTCCATGAGCTTTTCTGATGCATAGATTATTGCAGGGACCTTCATGGCTCCGGACTTAGGTATTTTCCACGTGAATTCATTTACCTTTTCTGCTTCCATTACGCCACCAAGAAAAATAGAAAAGTCCGCTCTTTAAATAATTTGCTAAAAGGGGCTCAGATTAGACCAATTCCCTGGTTTAAGAGATTTGTATATCCTTTTCAGAGGGTTTCTGTATTGCTGCATCTCCTTCCCGTGAAAATAGTTAAGTGTTACGGAGGTTCCGTACATAAATACATACATCCCTCCCAAATATAATCCCATCACTTTCAAACCTTCAAGTGCCTGTTCCAAACTCATAGAGTTAACATATACGGTTTAAATATTTAAATTTTTTGTAAAATAATCAGACAAAGTATTCCTCATGTATAGTCTTTGGCTTAAAGGCTTGGTAAAGGCACTGGAGAATGCTTGGTCTTTCAAAGGGCCATAGCGTTTGTTGTCCTGTTTTCATGGCGTATTTGCGCAATCTGTTTTTCCTGTTATAAATGTTTTCATACGTTGCTAATGCAAAAAAAGTATAAATTGCTCCACACCCTCCTAGAAATATAACACTGTAGCCTGCAGCAAGTCTTAAGGTTTCATCCAAGCTCATGGATTCAAACATTTAATAAGCTTATATAAAAATCTTTTGAATAATAAAGAATTCAAACATCCAGCACAACCTGTAGGGTTGTCTTGTTCTTTTCCTTCTTTATCTCCATTTCATTGTAGGTTACTGCCTTAACATCTCCTTTGGTTTCATAACTCCCTGCCTCGTCACCGCTGGCAAGAGCGCTTAATTGGTAAGTGTTTTTCTTTTTGATAATTTTGATATCACTGATTTTTCCGAGCATAAAACCCTGAGTGTCAAGCAGGAAAAGGAATTCTTCCAGAAAATTGTAAAGCAATGATTTCAAATCATTTCCTTTCACTTTTATTGTTTTTCTGGTTTTGTTTTTTATTTTTTTGGTGTCAATCATCACATTAAAAAGTGCCAAGGCAGCATTCCCAAATGCCTCTTCCATGCTCTTTCCGTATGCTTGGAACTTTACGTCAGCTGTGTGCTCCAGGTATTTGTATTCCATTTTAGCGCTAGTATGTCTCAAGTCCTTCAAGTTTTAGTTCTTCAATGTCTATTTTCTTTTTCTCTGCATCTTTATCTGTTTTTGGGGTTTCTTCTCCTGTGCTGGGAGGACCAAACACGCTTCCAAGTATATCCTTTTGATTGAATATATCTCCCTGCTTTATCTGCTCCGGCTCAGTTCTTATTGTTTTTTCACTAATCATTGCTGCAAGCACGTTTATTATGTGTTTTATCTCTTCTTGCGAATCATGTTTTGTATCAATAACTATTTTCATGTTAAAAACCTCTTTTGTTTTTTTGTTTTAATAAAACCATGCGCTTTATATAAATTTTTTGTTTATAGAGAAAAAGAAGGTAATTAATAAAAAAAATTAAAAACAGTTTAAAGCTCTGCTGCAGTAATTGTGTTTATCTTTGTGTCGACATCGCTGACTTTTGAGTCTGTGCCTACTATGTGCCTTACACTGGTTCTCTCAGCTGCCTTTATGAGTTCCCTGTCTATTGTTCCGTCAAATATCACTGCATAAACAGAGTTCAGGCTTTTTACTGTTGTAGGAAGCTCGCTTATTGGAACCTTTCCGAGTATGCTTAGCTTGTTATCCAGTATGTATGCTCCCCTTGTTCCAAGCAGGTCTTCTGACATTTCCTTGAATGCTTTTCTTTCTTCAGGGGTTAGAGCATCTTCCTCCTCAGGATCTCTCATCATCACTTTCCTCTGGGGCTTGGTCATGTTGGTCATCCTTTCCTTTAGTTTTGGACCACTGGGCCCGCCGAACTCCATGCGCGCCTGCTCTCCGGATAATCTGCTTCTAAGTGCTTTGTGTCTCTCTTTCTTTGTTATTTCCTCAACCTCTTTGCCGTCAGGAGCCCTTGTTACATAGTCTACATCCGCCACAGTCAGCATCTCTTTGAGTATGAGTTCTCCTCCTCTGTCTCCGTCAACGAACAAAGTCATGACCTTCTTCTTGCTCAGCTCTATTATTGTTTGCGGCACTGATGTCCCGTTAAGAGATATGCAGTTTTTGAAGCCGTGTTTTAGGAGATTAAGCACATCAGCCCTGCCCTCAACAACAATTATCTCGTCTGATTCGTCTACTGCAGGACCTGATGGCAGTCTGTCTTTGCCATACTCCTGTATTTCCATTACCCTTACAGAATATGTTACTTCATCCGCTAACTCCTGAGAATCCGGAAGAACTCCTTCCATAAGCTCTTTCAGGAGCTCCTTTGCCCTTTCAATGACAAAGCTTCTCTTAGATACTCGTATGTCCTCTATCTTCTCTACCCTCACCTTTGCATTGCATGGACCAATCCTTTGTATTATTTCCAAGGCTGCGCCTATGATTGCGGTTTCTGCCTTGTCAAGAGAACTCGGTATGATAATTGATCCGTTGGTCTTTCCGTTTCTTGTCTCAACATTAACCTCTATCCTTCCTATTCTTCCTGAACGCTGAAGCTCTCTTAGCTCCAGCTCTGAGCCGAGCAAGCCCTCGGTTTGCCCGAATATTGCTCCTATGACATCAGGCCTGTCAACAACTCCTTCAATATTGATGTTCCCATGAACAATGTATTTAGCTGAAACTGGACTTATTTTTGCCATTTTT
>CAYGWL010000012.1:0-8086 GCA_964353575.1 uncultured Methanosarcinales archaeon
CTATTTTCCGCCTTCTGAAGAAACAATCTTATTTTGAATGTCTGGGTTGATTTCTTGATTACTCCTTCTTTAAGATATTCATCAAAAATTCTCTTATATTCTTCCTTGTCGAACTGCATCTAACACAGCCTCCCAGAATGCTTCAGGATTCTTTAAAATAACGTGTTTATTCAAAACCTGTTTACTCACATTTTCCTCCTTGTCCTTCAGCATTAATTGAAACTCTTTTTTTGTTACAAAAATAGGATTAATCCTTTTCTTGAACAACAATTCATACTTTGAAAAAGAAAATGACTTTTTTCCATTTTTGTTTATAATCAATAAATCAATATCACTTGATTGTGCTTGGGTACTGTCTGCATAGCTTCCGAACAAAGCAATTGTATCAGTGGTTTGGATTTCATTTGCTATCTTTCTTATTATGGGCTGTTTTTGCAGGTATTCTTTCCTCTCTTCTTCAGATGCAATGGCTAAATAAGACTTGATTGTTGGATTCTTCAGGTTCAATCTTACTGTTTTAGCCCTGCCAACTGTATCTATAATTAGCAAGTCCTGCATCCTCTTTACCGTCCTGTAAAAGCTCGCATAAGGAATGCCCAATAGCTTGCTTAATTCATGCATTGTAAAGCCCCTGCCCATATTTTTCCCAAGGTAATTGACTATTTCCAGTGTATTATCCATTTTTGGATAATATTATCCATATCTGATATATAAAGCTTTCGGTTTTTAATATCTTAGCTCAGTTTCTCATTCAGTTTGCTCTTCCAAGCCCTTATGTCCATAGAAAATAAGATAAAACCAGTTTTTAAAAGGCTTACGTCCCCATGTCCAGTGTCCTGTGAGAACTTTCAGAAAACTCGAAGTATCTACTTGTTGAAGTTATATTTAAAGAGTTCAAATCTTTTAAATCTCCTGCTTCTCAAACACTCTGCTGAAGATGTGCCTCAAGAAGGTCATTCAGCAGTCCGAAGGATGCATACTCTCCCCGTGCGTTCAGTGAACCCTGCAATTTAAACAGGTTTTCCTTATTCATTTCCGGAAATTTTAATTCTTCAATCATCTCATTTGCTCTCATAAGGTAAAGCATTCTGTTTGCAGCATTATAAGTTGCCATGGTGACCTGTTGTTCAGGGCAGGGTGTTGTTGTGAATGCCCCAACATCAACAAATATTTTGCTGCCATACTTTCCGCCATTCTCAGCTATGCCTGCTGCAAATCCGTTCGCATGCGCAAGCATTTTTTGATGGATTTCATCACTAACCTTATCCAAACTGCCTACGTAAATAATTTCACTCATTTTCTCACCCCAGTAAAAGAGAAGATGACGGGATTTTTAAAGCTTTTGTTAAGAAGGTAAGATTTTGGTCATTTCTGTGATTTATATATATCTTTCCTGTGGTCAAAGCAGTTGATTATTATTCTTTCTTTTTCCAGCCTGTAGATTATCCTGAAAGGCGGGATTCTGACGCTCCTGTGCCCCTTTAATTCATATTTCAGTGGTTTTCCTGATTCAGGCACTTGCGCCAGTTTCTTTATGTGGCTGATTATTCTTGTCCTTGTTTGCTTGTCCTTGATTTTTTTGAACTCTTTCCTGAATTCATCAGAAAAAAGGATTTCCATTTTAAGCCATGAGCAAGTCGTCTATTTCCCTGTCGCTCATAGAACTATCTGCCTTAACGAACCTGCCTTTCTTTACATCCTCTTCGCTTCTCCTGATTTTCCCTATTAACAGCATGTCTTCCTTTAGCGACTCTTTATTTATCTGCTTCAGCATTATGTTGCCATCCTCATTGAAAACTATGAACTTTGTTGATGGCTTTATGCCTGCATCTCTCCTGATCTCAGCAGGAATCACAACCTGCCCGTTCTCAGACATCTTGGTAATAGCAACTTCCATATTCACATCACCTACAATGTATTTTAATATTAAAATAGGTTTTATATATAAGCTTTTCGGTTTTTGCGTCTTCAAACTTGCCTGTTTTGTGAACATAATCAGAAAATACTTTTCCGTTCTTATAAGCCTTACGCGCCTATGTCCAGTGTCCTGTGAGAGTTTACGAGAAAGACGGAAGATTTGTAGGAGAATAATATTTATCTTTTTTTGTATCCAAATATCTTATTGTATTTATCATGGTCCATGAATTCAAGGATAAAAGCAATAATTTTAACTTCTTCTCCAATTAAAGTGTATAGCAGTCTCCAATACCCGACTAATTCTACTCTTAATATCTTGTGAGTTCCGTATCTTTGGATAACTCCTTTTGATATGTATTTTCTGGGAATCAAGTCGCCATAATAGGGGTCTGCCTTCAGATTTTTTATTGCTGCATTAATCGAACTAAGCAATTGCCCATAAGTTGGTTTCTTCTTTGATGATTTGCCTTGTGCAACAAATTCTTGCAACTCCTCATATTCCTTGTATGCCTCCTCATCAAACCTTACTTCAACTTCTTTATTCATACTACATCACAGTAACTCCTCTTCTAAGCTTAGCCCTAAGTTTTGGACTGATTTCATCTTTGTATATCCAAATAACTCCTTCTTTAAGCACAGCAATCTTTCCACTTTCTTCCAAATAATGTAGAATTACGTTAAGTGTCGGTCTCATGACTTTTTTAGCTAATCTCCTGTCTATCTCATTCTTTGAAAGCGGATTAACAGCTTTCCTTATTATCTTCTCCACATTCAAGATTGTATCAAGCCTCGGGTAGTGCAGTACTTCAAGAGCCATTTTTTATCACCTTATACGTTTATATCATAGTATAAACGTATATTATATATAAAGCTTTTGGTTCTACGCAGTAGAACTGAAAGCTACGAACGAAGTGAGTCTGCTTTCGGTTTTGCGCTAAAATTCATAAGATATACAATTCTTTCCAGCACTTAAAAGCCTTACGCGCCTGTGTCCAGTGTCCTGTGAGAACTTGCAGAAGAATCGGAAGAAACACGAAAAATTTATATATGTTCCTTGGTTCTCTCAGTTAATAAGGTTTATGGGGGTGGACAAAATGTCTGGCTTGGTGGACTTTGTGGAAAAAGGAAAGGATTTGGCAGGTGATGCATTAACCTTTCTTACTGGCACTTCAGATGAGATTAGAGAAAAACAAGTGAATGAAGCTGTATATTTTGGAATCCTTGGTTTAGAGACTGTGGCTGCTGCAATTTTTAGTTTAAAATTTGTGGTTCCTGTAATTTACAATATGCCCTACCTTAGAGAGTTTGATCCTGTTTTGGCATTACCCGCCCTTGATGGAGCTGTTAGATATGGGAATGCTTTAGTGGACGCAGCAAACCTTAGTATAAGACCAGAAACTTATCACAGATTTGACTTTATTGGTGTGATAGGCACTGCTAAGGAGATTAAGAGAAAGTATTTTTCTAGGGAGTAGTTGCTATTAAATTTTGTGAAAAACTCTACATTTTTTGCTGAGAAAAAACCAGAGTTGATCTAAGAAAAGCCTTTATATATCCCAAGCTCCTTGTATATTCCCATGCCCAAAAACCTCAAAATCCGCTTCTGGGAGATAGACCTTCTGAGAGGGATTGCCATAGTCATGATGATAGTTTTCCACTTTCTTTATGACTTGAATTATTTCGGCAAGCACAATATTAATTTGGATTATGGTTTTTGGTCATATTTTGGCCGTGCAACAGCCATTGTTTTTCTTGTTTTGGTTGGCATATCCTTAACTCTTAGTTTTTCAAGAACAAGAATAACTAAAAAAACACAAAAAGGATTGTTCATAAAATACATCAGGAGAGGCTTCACAATATTCTCATGGGGCATGCTCATAACCCTGATTACCTGGATATTTTTCAGGCAGGAAGTGGTTGTTTTTGGAATACTTCATTTCATAGGAATATCCATAATCCTGGCGTATGCTTTCCTAAGGCTGGGGCTTTGGAACCTTTTCATAGGCGTGTTTCTTATATTTCTCGGAATGCTTTTAAAAAACTTCACCTTCAGCTCTTACTGGCTGGTGTGGCTGGGGCTCAGGCCAAATGGCTTCTACACCTTTGACTACTTTCCCCTGCTTCCGTGGTTCGGAGTGGTTCTCATAGGCATCTTCCTTGGAAATTTATTATACCGTGACTATAAAAGAAGATTCATAATCCCCAATCTCTCCGGATTTTCAATAACGAAAGTATTCTGCTTCCTTGGCAGGCACTCTCTCTTGATTTACCTCCTGCATCAGCCCATACTGATTGCGGTGATGTATGGGGTTGGATGGGTGGGGTGAAGAAGAGTGTGGCTTGATTATGTTTTATGAGAGAAAAGACCGGAAGAAACACGAAAAACAGGCAAATTCACATATAAACTGTTAAATACAATTGAGAAAAAATCTTAAAAATAGAATTGGTCAGAAAGGAATTATTTACTCATCATCCCAAGTGTCTCCGCCTAAATAATTACCACTTGGATCATAAGCATAATAAACTGTAGCTATTGAAGAATCGGTTGCCGATCCCATTGCTTCTCTTGTCATCTTTCTGGCTTCCTCCAATGCTTCTTCTTTTGTGCCATATTCTCCATGAACCCAATCTTCTCCGTCAAATTTATCTATGCCAAGAACTCTAAAATTTCCTGAATCAGATTTTCTTTTTTCAGCAACTTCTTGAGCTTTAACATGATGAGCATGAAGAATGTCATCTAAGGGAACGCCAGATTCTCTTGATAATGCACTTGCAATTTCTAATGCTTGCGTTGGAATTGTATCTGCCATAGTGTATAGTAATTATGATTGCTTTATAAATCTTACTACCGTTACTACTGCATAATTGAAGTACGTTCCTTTCTGACCTTTGATTTTTATGATTTTATAGCTAGTTTATATCTAAAGCATGGTTTGTTTAGAAAGCCAAGGAGGCAATAGCCAAATACGAGGCAGAACAATGAAGCACTAGCCTCATTGTATCTTCCCTTTCTGCACAAGCATTATGATTTCTTTTGCAACCCTCATAGTGTCTGGCTGCCCACCCTTAAGAAGCAAATGTTTTTTCCTCGCAATCTCCTCTAAAGTCTCATAAGGACTCTCATGCTTAGCTACTGAAAAATACCTCTCAACCTTGCCTCCCATCTCGGCAACTATATCAATGGCTGCCCCTTCAGGGTCTTTTATCTTATGCACATCTATTGCACCTATTACGTGCAGCATGGTCTCATCCACGCCATACTCTTCTATCACACCAGGGGTATCAAGGAGCATTATCTTTTCGCTCACTGAAATCTTCTGCACTCCCTTTGTGTAACTTGAAACACTGCTTGTTGGAGCGCTGTGCCTGCCCTTAAGCGCGTTTATGAGCGTGGATTTTCCAGTGTTGGGGTAGCCGACAACCCCCACAGTTGATTTCTCTCCTCTGGCAAGCTCCAGGATCTTCTTGTAGAGCCGAAGAGTCCCGATATGCTTTTGCGCACTCACTTCAACAGAATTGGGAATGTCAAGTCTGGCCTGCTCTTCCCTGCTCAACAAATCCACCTTATTGATGACAAAAATGTGCTTTTTCCCCAAGGCACTGATTCTCCTGACTATATCCTGGTTTGAGCTGGCCTCCGGACGCCGGGCATCGAGAACTATAAGTATTATATCTGCATTCTCCAGCACCCTTTGCACTATTTGCGAGTATTTTCTCATGTGGGTAAGACAAGCTTCTGACATTTTAATAATCTTCCTATAATAGCTCTACGTCGCCTTCTTCTTAAGTTCTCTTTCCCTCAAAGAATTTATGGGGAGAAGAAAAGAGCCCTTAGGAACAAAGTGTTCAGTAAGATTTAGGATAGAACCAGTTAACATTTTCTTTTTTAAGTCGTAAAAAACTAATTATGAGTTTTAAAGTTCTTGACTTACGGCCTTTATGAATCCGGAATCTTAGATGGGGTGGTTTATACTCTTTTAGCCAGAAATATTACTCGGGCAAACTCTGATTTTTTTCCTTCGGAACGTTGCACTAAACTTCGTTCATAACGGAAGCGTATAACACTGTGTAAATTCGTAAATGAGCGATTTCTTGCTTTGGTGTCCGCAGGTAGTCACATTCATCAAATGCGTAAATAGGCATATTTTTTTGGCTTCTCCAAATCAAGAATTCTTCAAATAAGTGTGCATCAGGTCGCTCAAGTATTTTCTTAAGCTCAAAATAATTAAGTAGATAAAATTATTGAAAAAGCAGAGAACTTATAGAAGATGCGCTTTTAACAGCTTTTGACAAATTTTCTCTAAATCCAAAAAGTATTTGAAAAAAGGTTCTGAAAAATTACTATTACTCAGTGGGACGAAAAGGGTAAATTTATATACTTATAGTGATTCCTATTCTTATTTACACCCTTATTATGGGATAAGATGTGTAATCGGGGGTAACGAATGCGACAGGATATAGAACGTAATCCTATGTCTGTAATTTCTACAAGTTCCACCCATACAAATAAAGAATTCTATTCAGCAAATGGAGGAAAATAAAATGAAAGCAATGATAATAGGAATGATTTTAGCATTTTTAATGATAGTGGGAATAGCAACAGCAACAACAGTAACAATGGATTCTGCAAGCGGTCCAGGAACATCATTCGATAACCAGTATATATATAATTATGATTATAGTGGAGCAACTGTTACGGTAACATATAATTCTCCTGACACTAATCTTAAAGCTCACATTGTAGCAACCGGCCTTAAGCCTTTATTCACTTATCAGGTAAAGATTGAAGGACAAGGAAGCCTAGCAGCAACTGGTGGAGAAAGATTGACTAATGAAAGAATAGGTATGAGTGGTAGATGGTGGGATGGCGGCAATCAAAATGATGCTTATTATACAGCCAACAAAGATACAAAGAACGTCATCGGTTACCTAGTATTTGACTCGTTCACAACAGACGCGAGCGGTAACTGGGAAGGAGATGTTGAAACAGACGCAAGCTATCACGTATTATTCTGCAATGATGTCGGACTAGATAATGGTGATTTATACAGTGTTGCAGGCGTACCAGAATATTCTAGTTATATACTAAAATGCGACAGCTCAGTGGCGAAGTTATGCCCCGCAGCAAGCGTTAAACACAAATAGAAAGACCAAGCTTCACAGCACTGCCAGAAGGAGATTACACGGGCGTTCATTTTATTCTTAATGAAGAATCATTCCACGTAGTGTGCGGAACATGGACAACTGCCATGACGGAACCAATAAGCTTCACAATCGCCAGAATACCAACCCCTGTTTGCGGAAACGGAGTTGTTGAAACTGGTGAAAAATGTGATGATGGTAATTTAATTAATTTTGATGGTTGCTCAGCTTCATGTGGTATTGAGGATACTTCCAATACCCTTATTAATCCGTCAACCAACAAACCAATTGGTACGGTGACAACTTCTCAATGCGGAGCAGATTTTGGAGCAAACTTAATCGCTAATGGTCTTACTCCAAGCAGCCTTTATCAGGTGAAGCTAGAAGGAAAACCAACATGCTCATACGGCCCAGAAGGAAATGATGTAGCAAATGAAAACATTGGAATGCAAGGAAGATTTTGGTGCACTAGTTATTGTGAGCCTGCGTGTACAATAATTCCTGCCTGGGGCGGCTGTAACATTGATAATAAGGTAGCATATGCGGCTCAGAAAAGCGTTTCTGGGTTTTGTGCTAAAGGATATATATTATTTAAATGCATAAATAGTGATTCATCAGGAAATATAGCTACAGATATTTCTGGAGTAACTACTAGCTACGAATACTGTCCAGCAGTGATGGGCTCAGCCGATCTTCCAAATGGAAATTATAACCTAAAATTATTGCTCGGAGAAAACTTTGGAAACTGGAACACTGTCGGAACCCAGTTCTTAAGCTTCAACATTGGAGACTGTGACAATGACGGAGACCCAGATGTAACTGACTGTAACGATAATGACCCTGCAATATATCATGGAGCAGCAGATGTTGTATGCAACGGAGTTGACAATGATTGTGACGGCTCAACTGATGAAGATTACATAAGCTTACCAACAACATGCGGAGTTGGAGCATGCAGTGCAAGCGGTTCAACTAGCTGTGTTGCTGGATCTGTATTAGATTCATGCACAGCAGGAACACCAACAAC
>CAYGWL010000013.1:0-2379 GCA_964353575.1 uncultured Methanosarcinales archaeon
GCTGTTTGCCCAAAAGACAAAAGAGCTTTGCAAGGCTGACACAGTCAGCATACTCTATTTCTATTCAGGAAATTACTGTGACATCTGCCCCAATCAAGGAGTTATACTCACTTATTTCAAAAATCTCTTTGGGGAACGCCTGCTTGTTTTCCCAATAGACGCAGACTTCTCCAATGAGGAGCAATCCATATCAATCCTTATGGGCAAGTATAACATAACTTCTTATCCCAGTGTGGTTTTGGAAAACAAGAAGTATCAGGGCGTTGTTTCAAAGGAAGAGCTGGGTAGGCTTATCTGCAGCTCTTTCATAAAGGAGCAGCCTGAATGCGCTTCCTTCAAAAATGAATCTTAAAAAACCAGTGCTTTTAATCGCAGGAGTCTTCTTTTTAATTAAACTTTTTTTCTTGTCAAGATACCACCTGCCAATCTGGGACGAGGCAGTTTATTTAGGTATGGGAAAATACATCTATTCCATGGGTACTTCAGGTCTTTGGGAAATGATTCGTCCAATTGGCTTTCCTCTCTTTATTGGTTGGACATGGAAGATAGGCCTTGATTATGTAAAATCAGCAGAGGTATTGAGCCTGTTATTTGCTCTTGGTTGCATATATTTAACCTACTTGATTGGAAAAAACATTTTCAATGAGAAAATAGCGCTCCTCTCTTCACTGCTCTTGGCATTAACACCTGTTTTCTTTCTCTACTCTTCCTACATACTCACAGAGATTCCTTCAACATTCTTTGTCTTGCTAGCCATATACCTTTTTCTGGAAAATAAATACATGCTCTCAGGAGTTTGCTGCGCATTTGCATTCATGTTCAAGTTTCCCCAAGGATTGATTTTGGCTTCCTTGCTTTTGGTTATTTTCATTGAATTCATAAGGAACAGAAAATTCACATTATTAGCAATCAAATCTTCAAAGATAGTTGCTCCATTTTTAGCAGCCATCTCCCCTTTTTTAATCTTTAATTACTTCATGTACAGGGCTTACACCTCAAGGCTTTATCATAGCATATTTAGGCCGCTTATCCTGGGAGCATGGCACCAGGCAAATCCCTCTGAGTCTGTTATTGTCCCAGGAAAAATACTCACTTATGTCTATAACTACCTTTATTATTTGGTAACACCTATAGTCCAGAACCCCCTTCTCATATTCGCCTTTTTCGGGGTTTTTTATTATTTCAGGAAAAAACTTTACAAAAAAAACAAGGTAACAGCGCTATTTATACTATTTTTGGTGCCCTTTCTTTACTTTACATACATACCTAACAAGCAGTTCCGATTTCTCATACAATTCCTTCCGCTTGTTTGCTTGCTAGCATCCCTTGGCTTTTACACTTTTTATGATGGTTTAAGCAAGAGAAAAGCTTACGCGCTTAAGGTATTAACAATAGCAATACTCATTTCATTGCTCATCGTTAACATCAGCTTTTTCTTTTGGCGGCCAGCTTCAGAGCCAAGCGTGGTGGTCGGGCTTTACAGATTTATTTCAAACAACAACATAAAAGGCCCAGTGCTGACTGCAGACCCTGTTTTCTGCGTTTACAGCGACAACCACATCATACCTTACTATTTTATGCTTGATGAGAACATCATTGTTTACAATGAATGGGAAAGAAGCCTTAAGCCAGAAGCATTGGTTTTCACATCCAGCTCCTTTTACTGCGCAGAAAATGATGCTGCATGCATCAGCAAGAGAGACAAGCTCCTTAATAACATACTTAGCAACAACACCTTGGTATTCAACCAGACCTTTTACAGCAACAACCAGTACTATATATTCAGGTCAAAAGGGACTTGATGAAAGAAAAAATCTGCTTCTTGCCAATCTTTGACTCCCCTGACTTTCTCTCCCTGAAATCATAATAAACTTCTGTTATCTTAGCATCTCTTGGAAGGCACTTCAGCAGGTCAAGCAATACCTTAAAGCCTCTCAGGACAAACCTTTTTTTGTTTTTGTTAACAACCGCCCTGAACAAAGAGCTTCTTACTCCGAAGAATCCGGAAACAGGATCCTTAATCATTCTTCTGAGTTTTATTCTTGCAAGCCAGCTTGCTGTTATTGATTGTATTGTTCTGAAAAAAGAGCTGAATTTTGTTTTTTTTCTTGTTCCAATAACAATGTCGCTGTGCTTAAGCCCTTTCACAAACTCACCAATGCTTTCAGCAGGATGCTGTAAATCAGAGTCCATTACAACAACAAACTCTGTTTTGACATAGTTTAATGCATCAAGAACACTGGCTGTTAATCCCTTTGTTTTTTTATTGCTTCTGTCAAGCAACCTCACGCCTTTATCCCTTTGTGAAATCCTCCTAACTATCATCTGCGTGTTGTCCCTTGAGCCATCATCAACAACAACTATCTCCATGTCTGGATA
>CAYGWL010000014.1:0-2651 GCA_964353575.1 uncultured Methanosarcinales archaeon
GCAAGGACAATATAAAGAACTGCCATGATTTGTTGTGCGAGGAGGGTGTTGACTGCGGAGGACCTTGCCCTCCATGCCCAATATGCTGGGACGGGATAAAGAACCAGGGCGAGGAGGGAATTGATTGCGGAGGAATTTGTCCTCCATGCGAGATGAGAGGTCCAATTATAGAGCTTCCGGCAATCATTGGACAGATTCCGGATATAATAGGGAAAAGCCTCTTGCTGATTTTGCTTGCAGTTTTAATCGCAGTCATTATTTTCAGTGCCATAAGCCTGCAGCTTCACCGCTATGTCCAGCCAAGGCTTGCAAGCCTTATTGTGAAGGTAATGAAGGCAATTATTTTTGTCAGAAGGAAGGAGGTATTTGTTTCAGAGGAGGCAGGCCTCAGAGTGTCAATCCTGCTTAAGCTGGGAGAGCTTGAGACAAGGATGGCAAGAGGAGGCATAAAAGTGCTGTCAAAGGAATTCTCAGACATAATGAAGGAGTTCTTCACAAGCTTGCTGCACATAGACAAGACCATTACTTACGAAGAGCTCTCAAAGCACATTGAAGGAATGAGCATAAGCACTGCCATAAAGATTGTAATGATAACCTTCATCAAGAAGCTTGTTGACCTTGGATATGGGGGATTTGCCATTGACAGGGATGCATTAAGGCAGTTTGTTGAGGAAGCAAAGGGCGTTGTTGTTGTTACAACTGAAAAGCCCCTTGTAGTGAAAGAAGGCCTTGCTGATGTAAACCTTGTTGCCAGAGTCAACAATATTCTTAGCATGGCAGAGAATATTGTTAAAAAGGACCCTGGAAAGGCAGCTTCCCTTTACAGGAGATTAACAGTGCTTTATTCTGCCATGAGCGAGGCAGAGAAGCTTGAGGTATATGACCGGCTACACCTGCTTTATCAATCTATTAAAAAAAAGGTGAAAACATAGAATGAGGATGAAGTCAATATTGATTTTGGCAATCATTGTGCTTATGATAGCAATAGCAGAGGCAGCCACATTCACCTTTAATCCTGACTCTGCTGGAACAACCTTCTTGTTAAATGAAGACTTACTCTGGAGTTATGATTTTAATGTGAGTGTTACCGAATCTCTGATTGTGTATTCTATGGAAGAGAGTACCTTCTCTAACATCTCTTTGAACAATAATACTGGAATGATAAACTTGACAGCCACCAATGACGAAGTTGGAAATTACACCTCAGGCATTGTTTTCATTGCCACCAACAGGAGCAACAGCAATGACTACCTTACAGCAAGGATATACTTTAACATATCCAATGTCAATGATCCTCCCAATATAACTGTTTATTATCCTACAACAGGTCAGGTTTCGGTTGATGAGAACAGGAGTCTTGGCTTCTCTTTCAATGTGAGCTATGCTGATATAGACACTAAATGGGGGGACGTCCTAATAGCGGACTGGTATGTAAACGGCGTCTTGAACAAGACCAACAGCAACAACATGACTTATTATCCTGGATTCTGCGACTCAGGCAACTACAATGTGACTGTTGTGGTCCAGGACTGCGGAAATCTGACAGACCGCAAATATTGGAACATGACTGTGAACAATATCAACAGGGCTCCTGTGCTGAATATAATCATTGGAAACATAACCTGGGATGAGGATACCAATCTTCTTAACAATCTGACGCTCACAGAATACTTCTATGACTCTGACAGGGATGAGTGCACTGGCTCCAACAAGAACAACTTGACATTCAATGTTTATAACAATGACAGCATAGCTGTTAAAATCAACAGCACCAATTATAATGTCAGCTTTTATCCTGCAGCCAATCTCAGCGCTAACGTAACCATATACTTCAGCGCAAACGACTCGTATAATGTAACCAACAGCAACAACATAACCCTGAACGTTGTTAATGTCAATGACCCTCCTGAGCTCATGAGCATAGGCAACAGGACTGCTGGAACTAGTGTGCTGCTGAATCTTTACATACACGCCCTGGACGCGGACATTGTTTATGGCGACATTCTTAACTTCAGCGACAACTCAACACTCTTTAACATAACTCGCTATAATTCAACAACAGGGCTCATAAGCTATTTTCCACAGCTTGGCGAGGAGGGCAACTACAGCATAAACATAAGCGTGAATGATACATCAGGCACAACAGACTTTGAGGTCATAAACTTTGAGGTCAAGCCAAACAACGCGCCTTTGCTAAGCGCAATAGGCACGCAGACACTGACACAGGACAATGCATACAGCCTGATAATAACTGCGAGCGATGCTGATGGTGATGCACTCACATTTTCTGAAAACACAAGTTTGTTTGACTACCAGAGCTACAATTCCACTGCAGTGCAGATAAGCTTCACTCCAAACAATGCACAGGTAAATAATTATAGTGTCAATATAAGCGTTCAGGATGTCAATGGAGCAGAAGATTCCGAGCGGGTGCTTTTCATAGTCAACAATGTTGATGATGCACCGATTCTGGATGCAATTGGCAATCACACGCTTGCAGTTGATGAGCCCTTCCTCATGTACATAAACGCCTCGGATATTGACATGAAAACGCCATATAATGATGTGCTGACATTTTCTGACAATGCAACAGTTTTTAATATAAGCTACTATAATGCAACAACCGCCCTCATAAACTTTACTCCCAGCAA
>CAYGWL010000015.1:0-3318 GCA_964353575.1 uncultured Methanosarcinales archaeon
AATCTGCAAGAAACTCTGGCAGGACAGAGCATAACGAATTATTTGTTGAAGAGGGAAATATTGGAGACAGAATAGCCTGGTTCATCACAGAACCACTTGGAAGATATGCATCTTATTAACCGTTATTATAATTCATAATTCTTAAATTTTTATCAAAATATCAAGAAAAAGTTTAAAAAAAAGAAAAAAGTTTTAAGCTTATTCTAATGATGCTGTCAGACCTTTTTGTTCAGCAAGTTCAATGGCTTTGACCATTTCCTCTAGTCCTTTAAGCTCACTTGGGTCATACTTTATGCCCCTTTCTGCACAATAAGCAACAACATCTGCTTTTCCTGCATCATCTGTCTTTAATACGCTTCTAGGCATGCTTTTATCCAAAGCAGTTGCTTCTGCGTAACGAGTTCCTCTTCCTATTATTGCCATTAAAGCTTCATAACTAAACTGATCTTTCAATAAATCAGTGAATTCACTTAACTGTTCTGGAACGTAGCCCACAGCTCCCCACATAGCATGTCTAGCTCTTACATCATCAACAAAGCCCTTTTTCCCTACTTGGTAATATCCACTGATGCCTTTAAGAACTCCGGACTTGACAGCGTCTTTAAAAGCCTGCCTATCTGAATCATCTTTTAGCTTTTCAAGTCTAACTAAACCAGCTTCTTTGAGTCCTTCATATGCGCCAAAAACTGCAAGAGGGGTAACTGACTTTAAGGTTTCCTCTGAATCTCTTGCTAATGTTTCAGCTTTTTTATAATCATCAATCATTCCCATTTTAACATACACCTCCTAATCTTGTCTAATGCTTATTAGGCATAACTAGTATATAAATGTTTCGTTTCTGTGACTACTTGTTTGTGACAACATATAGAAAGATTTATATATAAGCTGTAACTCTATTTGTTTATAAATGTTTCGTCGAGGTCTTTAAAATGAATAATTCGGAATATGGAATAACCAAAGTTGAAATTTCTCCTAGAATATCTGAAATACTAAAAGGGCTGGCAGGCACAGGACAATCTGCCATTCTTGCCGGACACAATTACCATGGGATAGCAAGAATAACTGATCACGCCATCCTTGATGGAAAAGAGACGGTTGAATCACTGGAGAGAAAGCTTTTAACAAGATGTCTTCATCCAGAAGAAAAATGCACGGAGGGAAAAGAAATTTTCGGAACATTCGGGCATTGCGATTTAAGTCCTGGGTATTCTCTGCTGGTTGGAATGGGAGAACAAACCCTGCAGGCATACTTGACTGTCAAAACAGGGCTTGTCATGGGATAAGAAAGATTTAAATACTATTATCAAATCGAAGTGACTGGAAAATGCCAAAGAAAAAGGGAGCAAAATCAAGGAAAGAGGAGAGCAGCGAGAAGAAAGAAGCCAAGCAAGAAGAAGATCCAAGCAGGCTTGCAAAGAAGCTTCCAAAGAATGTTCCTGAAGCAGAGCAGCTTCCTGTTGAAATTCCTCCAGAAGTCCAGAAAAGGCTTAAGGAGATAAAGACAAAGCTTGACAAATTCAAGTCTCAACTATTAAAAAAGTTTGACAAATACATTGTTGCGATTGCGTTAATGCCCCCAAAGCAGCCAAAGCCGTTCCTTCCAAGGCAGCTGCCTCAGGAGCTCCAGAAGCCGGAGGAAAAGGCGCCGGAGAACAAGGACCAGATAAATATTCTTGTTCTGGTTGATGATTCTGACAGCAAGAAGATGTCAAGCTTTGAGCTCAAGGCAAAGCTTGAGGCAATAATAGCCGCAATGGCTAAGGACATAGACAAAAACATTGTTCCAAAAACCCTTATACTCTCAGAGCTTTGGCAGGACTGCTATGACGGCAAGTATGAATTTTTGGAGATGATAGCACTTTCTGCGCCCATACTTGACAATGGAATGCTTGCAGCAATAAAGATAGCAGAGGTCCACAAGAGAATGGTGCTGCAGAAGTTTGAGCGATATATCGTTAGCTATGTTCTTGCTGGCTCACTTGTGCAGGGAAGAGCAACGCCAAAATCAGATATTGATGTTTTCATAGTTATAGACGATACTGATGTCAAGAGGATGACAAGGTTTGAGCTCAAGGCAAAGCTCAGGGCAATAATAACAACCCTCGGCTTCCAGGCAGGAGACATGACAGGCATAAAGAACAAGCTCAACATACAGGCATACATACTAACTGATTTCTGGGAATCCATACAAAGGGCAGAGCCAGTTATATTCACCTTCTTAAGGGATGGAGTTCCATTTTATGACAGAGGCATTTTCATGCCATGGAAGATGCTCCTTAAGCTTGGAAGGATAAAGCCGAGCTCTGAAGCCATTGAGCTTTATATGAGCACTGGAGACCAGATGATCAAAAGGGCAAAGTTCAAGATAACAGAGATAGGAATGGAGGACACATACTGGGCAATCCTGACGCCAAGCCAGGCAGCTTTGATGCTTTACGGAATTCCTCCTCCCACACCGAATGAGACACCCCAGCTTATGAGGGACATATTTGTTAAAAAGGAAAAGCTGCTTGAAGAAGAATACATAAAGATTCTGGAAGACAACATAAAAATAAGAAAGGACATAGAGCACGGTGACAAGAAAGACCTCAGCGGAAAGGAGGCAGACGAGATACTTGAGCGCTCTGAAAAATACCTTAAGAGGATAACCGAGCTCTTCAAGGCTATTGAGGAAAGGAAGCAGGAAGAATCCGTGCTTGAGATATACGACGACATTATAGGTGTTATAAGGGATGTGCTCAAGCTTGAAAAGATAGAGGGCGTTGATGAAACAAAGGTTGTCAGGACATTTGAAGACAAAATCATAAAAACAGGCAAAATGCCTGCCAAATATTTCAGGCTGCTAAGCTCTGTGCTCAAGGCAAAGGCAGACTATGATGACAAGAAGCTGACCAAGGCAGAAGTTGAGAAGGCAAAGAAGGAAGCGCAGGAATTCGTAAAGTTCCTGAGCAACTACATTGAGGCAGAGCAGGGAAAGAAGCTTGAAAGGGCAAGGATAAAGGTCAAGCATGGAGATAAGCTGGGTGAGGTTCTGGTGCTAAAAGACAAGGCATACATAGTTTATGATGTAACAGCTAAGGAAAGGGAGGTCTCAAAGGCAGTCGTCAACCAGGATGGCAGCTTAGGGGAGCTTGAAAAGTCTTCCTTGGAAGACATGGACCACGCAATAGCAAGCACAGCAAGGCATACGCCAGTATCTCTTAAAGGACCGGTTTACGACAGCCTCAAGAAGATATTCGGGGATAAGATAGAGATTGTGTGGTAAACTTTTGATAATATTTATTTCTTATTCTTTTATTAATAATAATAAATAATAAT
>CAYGWL010000016.1:0-8269 GCA_964353575.1 uncultured Methanosarcinales archaeon
GATTAGCAAATCTAAATACCGTCACTTTTGGAGGTATAATGGAAGTATCCATAGTCTTGCCGGCATTAAATGAAGAAAAAAGCATAGGAAATACTATAAGGAAAATAAAAGAGAATCTCTCAAGCAAAAAAATCCAGTTTGAAATTATTGTTGTTGACAGCGATTCTGAAGATAAAACTGCAGCTATAGCAAAAAAAGAGGGTGCCAAAGTTATAAATGAGCTGAGAAGGGGTTACGGAAATGCATTGCGAAAGGGCTTTAGCGAAGCTAAGGGTAAATACATTATAATGTACGACCCTGACGGAAGTTATGATGCCAGCACCTTGCCTTTAATGATAAATACATTGAAACAAGGGTATGATTATGTGAACGGCAACAGGTTCGCTAAATTAGATCATAACTCCATGTCCTCAAAACATTACGCGGGAAACAAAATCATAAATTTCCTTGGCAATTTCTTTTTCCATGTAGATGCAAAGGATATGCTAAGCGGTTACAAGGGATTCAGGGCGCAGGCATTAAAACAGCTTAATCTGCGTGCCGAAAAATGGGAGTTTAATGTGGAAGTGCACTCCAAGATAAAAAAGAATAAGCTCAAGTTTAAGGAGATACCCACCAGATACCTCCCGCGGCTGGGTGATTCCAAACTATCATCAACAACTGCTGCATGGAGCAATCTTAGGTTCATGCTGATGTATAGTCCTAATTTTGTTTTTATATATCCTTCAATAATCTTCATGCTGATCGGTTTTTTAATGACCACATACACTCTTATTACGCATAGTTTGGGGCATGCCTCGCTAATCTTAGCTAACATGATATTTATAATAGGACTTCAATTGCTTCTTTTTGGAATAACTGCCAAGAACTATTTATTTAAGAAAGGTTTAGAACATAAAAGTATCTTGAGCACTTTGGGTTCAGAACTAACCGTAGAAAAAGGAATTGGAACAGGTGTGGTCTTATTTGCAATTAGCTTTGTAATCTTTTTATTCATTTTGGTAACCTGGCTGATGAAGAACAAGGAACTATCCCTGCAAGACTTAAAAATCGGCATTTTGGGCTTCACACTATTTATGATTTCTATATCCGTGGTGACTTATAGCTTTATGAACCAAATAATCGGAGAATAATCAGACTTTTATTGCAGAAGAAAAGATACAAAGTACTGTTTTATTATCTGTTCTTTGGATTTCTGCCTGAAGCTCTCCAGCTGATGCCGTTATAATCACTGATGTGTACTTCTTCCAAATTTTTGAACCAATCTCTGACCTCTTCTTGTGTTATCCAGTGTATTATTGGAGCGTTAAGCTTGTCAAATACATTCAGTCTGTTGTTGGCAAAACTCTGCTTCCTAAAAAGTTTAAAATATTCTTTATAAGGTAAGTTTATGGGTAAGAGATATATAGAGTAAACCTGAACATAAAGCAATAAAGTTAATAATGAGGATATATGCATTAAAACGTTAAAAGGGAGTTTAAGAAAAAAAGCTTTTTTTAATGGGTTTATCAATTTAATCATAAAAGTGTTACCTTCTTTTGAAATCACCCAAATATTTATTTTACCCCCTTTTTTTAATTGCTTGACAAGATTATCAAAGCCCTTCTTAGGGTTTTCCAAATGGGGCAAAACACCAGCACAATAAATGTTATCAAACTTTTTTTTGAAATTTACTGTGTTTATGTCCGCTTTGATTATTTCAACGTTTGGTAAGTCTTTTGTTAATCTTTTTGCTTTTGTAACAGCACCATCAGCTTCATCAATTCCAACAACTTCCTTTGCATATTTTGCAACAAACCTTATATGTCCACCCATACCGCATCCAGCATCCAAAACCCTTTTGTTACGAAATTCTTCTAACCTGGTAGGATAAATCCAGTTGAGAAATGTGTTGATGTTGGAATAATCCATCCTGCTCCATTGCCAAGACCATCGATAACTTTGTTTCATTCGCCATACCCTTCAGGATGATTTCTGTGCCACACCCACGCTGTTTTTATAATGTCTTTTAAATCATGTTTTGGATTCCACCCCAGCTCTTTTCTTATCTTGTCAGAATCAGCAACCAAAATTGCAGGGTCTCCTGCCCTTCTTCCGGCTTCAATGACTTTTATTTTACTGCCAGTTACTTCCTCGCATGTTTTTATTACTTCCCTTACTGAGTATCCTTCTTTACATCCGATATTATAAATATTTGATTTGCCAGTTTTATGTAAGTGCGAGAGTGCAAGTATGTGGGCTTCAGCTATATCATTAACATGCACATAGTCTCTTATGCAGGTGCCGTCTTTTGTGTCGTAATCAGTGCCAAAAACCCTTATACTTTTATTAGTAAGGATTGCGCGCAGAACTATGGGTATAAGATGGGTTTCAGGCCTGTGGTCTTCTCCCATGTCCCCAGAAGGATCTGCACCTGCAGCATTGAAATACCTCAGGGATATGTATTTTATGCCGTATGCAAGGTCATACCACTTCAGTATTTTCTCAAAGATTACCTTTATTTCGCCGTAAGGATTCATTGGTTCGACTGGGTCGCTTTCTTTTATTGGTACTCTTTTTGGAGTACCGTACACTGCCGCAGATGAAGAAAATATTATGCTCTTAACATTGTTTTCCTTCATTGAATCCATGAGATTGAGCCAGTTTGGTATGTTCCCAAAGTATTTTCCAGGATTTTTTACAGACTCAGGGATTATTGAATCAGAAGCGAAATGCATTACAGAGTCAATCTTGTTCTCCTTAAAAACACGGTTTATTTCTTCTTGCCTTTTAAGATCACCTTGTACAAACAATGCTTTTTCATTAATCGCTCCTTTATGTCCAAGTTTAAGATTATCAAAGATAACAACATTATGGCCTTCTCTAGTAAGAATACGTACAACATGGCTGCCTATGTATCCCGCACCCCCAGTTACAAGTATATTCATTTACAACCCTTTCAATTGCTTATACATTTGATATTTTTTAATAGGATATATAAATTTTTTCTTAACGAAAGTGCAAAGCCTCACTCTAGCGGTAAAAACCCACTTACGCTTTTGGGTATCAAACTTTTTATTCTTCTTATGTCCTCTTTTGTGACTTCTTTCAGTAGCAGCAGCACTCCAAGGTATACCATTGCTAATAAGGCGTATTCTGCAGGCAGTAAAAACTTGTTTATTGTAGGAATCAGCGAAGCGATTACATAAACAACTAATGAGGCCAGCAGTATCTTCATTAAAGATTTTAATGATGTGAACATCCCAAATCTTATTACAACCGCCGAACTTAGAATAATGGCTCCAATTATGCTTGTTAATGTTGTTGCAATTGCAGCCCCTGCTAAACTATACTGGGGTATTAACACAAGATTGAGGATGAAGTCTATGAAAACGAGCAAAATAACAACCATCATTGGAAGCTTTGGATTGCCAGCACCCATCAATACAGTTGCAAGTATGAAGAATATTGTTAAGAATGCTGAGCCAAAGACCAGTATGGACAAAGGTGTGGCTGCTGGAAGATACCTTGCTTGGTAGAACAGTGCCACAAGGTTCTTTGATGTTACGCTCATTAAAATACAAAGTGGAATCAGGCACATAAAAACATACCTCATGGATTCCTTGATTAATCTTTTTGTTTGTTCTGGCTTGTTTTTTGTTACTGCCTCTGATATTGCCGGTAGCAGCACCAGTGCAAGTGCGCTTAGTAAAAAGTAAAGACTCCTGGCAAGATTAACTGAGGCATTGTAATAGCCCACAAGCATGTTCTCTTGCAACAATGCCTTTACCAAGAAGAGGTCTATACTGAAGAGCAGGGTGAAAGCAAGGTTAAACATTGTTACAGGTATTGCGAAGATTATTAATTCTCTTATCTTCATGCTGTATTTCTTCCCCTTTTCAGATATTATGATGGCTGCTATTAAGGAGATAAAAGAAGCGACTATCATGCCTACTATAACTCCATTTATCAAAAAGATGTAAGCCAGTGCAAAAACAAACAATAGCCGTGCAATTGAGAAGATTGTTAAAAGAAAGGCATGCTTTTTGAATTGCTGCAATCCATCAAAATATCCGGAGTAGACCTTTCCTATGCAATAAACAGGGATTATCAAAGAAGAAAAACGTATGTAACTTACCAGACTTGCATCATTCAATAGGTTTGCTATCAGCTCGGCAGAAGCAAAGTAAATTATGGCAAATATAATAGAAAAAGCAAATTCCAGCTTCAAGACGCTGTTTTTTATTGTGTAAGCAAGCTCTCTTTTTTCAGATACCTTTTTTGATATTGCCTGCTCCATGCCTGATGTTAGCATAAGTGTTACTGCTGTTATCAAAGCCATGATTACGCCGTATACACCATAAAGTTCTGGCCCCAGAAATCTTCCCAATCCTACTTGCATGAGGTATGTTGAGGCAAGGAATACAGCCTGCGCGATCATCAAATACATTGTGCCTTTTGTTAGCGAGCCCATTTTTTTAAATCATTTTATAAAATCATTTTATAATATTATCAAGTCTTTTTGCTATATTTTTCCACGAATACCCTTCTATTTTATAATCTGCATTTCCTTTATTTAAGTTTCTTACTATCTTGTCAGCCATATCATCCGGACTAAACTTGCATAAACTCCATTTATACTTTTCTAACAACAGCTTCACATCTCCAACATCAGTTGCCACAACACGTGTTTTGCATGCCATGTATTCAACTATCTTGTAGGGAAAGCAGTACCTTGTAAAGTCATTGTCAGGATTTGGAACAACTGCAACGTCTGCTGCGTTTATGAGCATAGCAACCTTTTTTTGGTCCCCTGAGCCTAGGAAGATAAGGTTCCTATGCTTACAGTCTATGTCTTTGTAAGCTCCTCGTCCCATTACAGCGAGGCAGACATCAGGAAATTTGTTTCGCACTATTTCAAATGCCTTTATGAGAACAATTATGCTCTGGTTTTTTTCAAATTTTCCTCCTATTCTTCCAGCATATGCTATTATTTTTGCGCTCTTTGGCAATCCAAGTTTTTTCCTGCATTGTTCTTTGTTCATTGGTTTGAATACCGCTGGTTCAAAGCCGTTGGGTATTACAGAGGCATTTTTCCTGATGCTTTTTATCTTGTTTTTTAGGGTTTGACTTACAGTTGTTACAATATCCGCTCTTTTCATTACATACCTGTCAACGTACTTGAAGAAAGGAATCATTCTGTAACTCTGATATACTTCATAATTATCGTGCAAATCATACAAAAATCGTATCCCGAACTTTCTTGAAAAGTAATACCCCACAACACCCCAAAGCGGGTCTCCTGAACCTATGATTAATTGTGGTTTTTCTTTTTTTATGGTATTGTTCACGGTCATTAAAAATGGAAAAGGAAAAAATACCTTGAATGGAACAGAGCTAACCCTCATGCCGTGCAGCTTTAATTTCTTGTTTTCAAACTTTTTGTAATCAGCGCAAAGCAAATGGATGTCATGACCAAGTTTCTTCAGGGCTGAGAACAATCTTGTCTGCCTTCCAAAATCCTCATCTATTATATCTCTTAGTGCAGTATACCTGCTTGTAAGAACCAAAATTTTCATTTTAATCTTTTAGTCTTTCCTGAATATGTCAGCCAAAAAGCCGAATATTATTATTTGAACGCCTAATGTTATGAAGAGTATGGCTAGCAATATTCTCGGCAATGAGCCAACACGACCTGTTAAAAAGAAGTTTATAACAGGTATGAGTCCTATTAAAAAACCAAACAAGAGGAACACTGCACCGCAGGCTCCGAAAAACTTCAAGGGCTCATAATCACGGTATATCCTTAGAAGGTTTATCCAAGCCTTTATAGCATATCCAAAAGGATTGCTCATCAACCTGCTTTTGCCTCCCCGCCTCCTTGCAAAATAAACAGGAACCTCCTTCACCTTGAACTTGCTTTTGACAGCCTTTATTATTTGTTCCTGTGTGTATGTGTGTGTTGATATTATTTTTATCTTTTCAGCAACCTCCTTTGTAAATGCCCTGAAGCCTGTTTGGGCATCGCTTATACTTAATTTCGTTAATTGGGATACAACCGCTGAGAATGCCATGTTGCCCAGTCTTTTTACCAAAGGCATTGACTCTATCTTCCCCTTAAAGCGTGAGCCAAGCACAAGATCTGCACCCTTTTCTATTTCTCTGATTAAAAGAGGGATTTCTTTCGGCGAGTATTGCATGTCAGCGTCGATATGAACAATAACATCTGCCTTGTGCTTAAGGCATTTTTCTATCTCTGTCTTGAATGCCTCTGCTAAGCCGTAATTCTTTGGATGGCTGTAAACAATTGCTCCCGCCTTTTTTGCAACCAGTGCGGTCCTGTCTGTTGAGCCATCGTCAATAACAATTACCTCAAAATTATACTTGTAGCTCTGCATAACCTTCTTGGTTTCTTCAATAACCCCGCCAAGGGTTCTTTCTTCATTATATGCAGGTATGGTTAGTATTATTTTCAGAACTATTGGAAAACAGTAATTTATTTATATATGTTTCCATGAAGTATGGTTAAGGGGGTTTAATTAAATGAAAATATTATTACTGAATCCTCCGGCAAAAAAGCTTTACCTGAGGGACACCTACTGTAGTGAGTCAAGCAAGGCTAATTACTATTGGGCACCAATAGACCTCCTTGCCTTGAGTGGCACATTGTCAAAGGAGCATGAAATAAGCGTTTTAGATGCTAATATCTTGGGCTTATCAAGAAACGAGGCTTTTGCAAGCATAAAAAAATTCAGCCCAGACGTCATAGTTTCCCTGGTCGGTGCTGCTGCACTGGAAAACGATTTTGGTTTTCTTAATAATGTAAAGAACTCACTTGGATGTAAGGTATACGGTTCTGGTGATTTATTGTTTTTTAAGCCAAGGGAGGTTATGCTGAGATACCCCTTTCTGGATGGCGCGCTTTTGGACTTTACATCAGATTCAATACTCCAACTCTTAAAAGACAAGAAAAGTGGGCTTAAGGACATTGTTTATCGTGAGGGTTCAAAAATAATTTTAACACAAAAATCCAGCAATAGAACATTTAGCTACCCCCTGCCAAGGCATGAATTATTTCCTCTTAACGCATATCGTATGCCTTTCTCAAAATACAGAAAAACATCAACGGTTCTTTCAAACCTCGGATGCCCTTTCAAGTGCTCATTCTGCGCTTGTGGAAACATACCTTACAAAGAACGACCTGTTGATGAATTCATAGATGAGTTAAGATATGTTGATGGTTTAGTAAAAGAAGTTTATTTTCGCGACCTGACCTTTGGAGTCAGCAAGAAGAGAATCAAGGAAATATGCACCAGAATCATAAATGAAAAAATAGATTTAGTATGGTCATGCGAATCAAGGGTAGATACCGTAGATGAGGAATGCCTGAGGCTTATGAAAAAGGCAGGCTGTTATTTGGCCATGTTTGGTGTTGAATCCGCGAATCATGAAACGCTTGTGAGAACCAGTAAGAACATAACCACAGCGCAGACTAAAAAGGTTTTTGATTATTGTAGAAGGATAGGAATAGACACCCTCGCGCATCTAATCATAGGACTTCCTTGGGATACAAAGGAATCCATACAGAGAACCATTGAGTTTTCAAAAGAGATTGACCCAGACTACGTAGCTTTTAACCTCTTTGTTTACCGGCTTGGCGCAAAGGAGAGAGAAGGATTAATTAAACAAGGTAAAAAAGAGGACGATTTCACTAACCTTGATGTTTCATCTGATATTATCGGAACCTCGTATGTTTCCAAAAAAGAGCTCACACAGCTTTATAAGCAGGCGGTGCTTGGCTTTTACCTCAGGCCAAAACAGATGCTTAGATTAATAAGGAAAACCAATATAAATAACCTTTTGGATAATGGTTATGGTGTTGTAAAATCCGTGATGGGTGTTTAGGTGATGTCAATGAGTATAATAACGATAATTTTCTTTTTTGTTTGCACTTACGGTTTAGGTTTTACTCTTACAAGTTTTATAAAAAACTCTGAAAATTTTCTTGAAAGAAATCTTATGAGAATTGGCATAGGATTAGGTGCTTTTATTGTTCTTGGTTTATTCTTAAACCTAATTCATATCTCTTTGGACTGGAGAATATTCTTAGTCTTAAGCTTGATTTATCCTGCATTTTATTTGCTCAAACAGCTTTACAAAAACAAAGGATTGCAAACATCAGAGTTAAAATCAAAGCTGAAAATAAAGGTAACAAAAACCAACATGTTCACCTTCCTCATCCTGCTTATATTCTGCTTGGTCCTTTTCATGTATCTTAAGGGAGCATTTG
>CAYGWL010000017.1:0-2185 GCA_964353575.1 uncultured Methanosarcinales archaeon
AGTAATAACCATTAAGAGATAGTAACAAAACGAAAGATTTATAAACTCAGTTTTTTATCTTACTCAATATGGAGCTTGAGGAATATTTAGTAAGAATGGAAGACCCTGTTTTTGTGGCAAAGATTCAGCATGAAATAGGGGATGCAGTGGCAGTAGCCACAACCACTTTTTATCCTGACCCGAATATTCCTATTCTTGCAGACAGGGCCAGGTTAACTGGATGGATGATTAAAGAAGCTGTTAATAAGTATGGTTACAAGGTTTTTGTTGTTGATGGAGGCTCTCACATAGATTTTGTTCATGAATTTGAGAATTCTGGAGCAGTAGTCATAGAAGAAGAGGAACATGCTCGTGGAGTTCTTGGTCCAGGCAGGCGGCAGGCAATAAGGGCTGCTTATGATTCAAGACCCATCAATGTCTGGAAAGAGCCGGAAAAGCATCCTTATGTAAAAGAAATCGTAAAAACAGCTTATCCAATAGCAGAGGGCTTTGCTGACATTGTTGTTCCTGGAAGAAAATCTTTAAGCAGCTATCCTGAATACCAGCAAAATTCAGAGAAGCGCGGGAACGAGCACTGGGAAAAAGTCACCGGACTTCCTCTTGATGTGTGGCTTGGTCCGAAGACCTTCAGGGGAAGGCTTGGGTGGGGTTTTGATGCTGCGATTTATTTCCTGGTTTATGACGGGCATTCAAAAGATGGAAAAGAATTCTATGGAGACAAATGGGATGCTACTTTCCTACCAATAATTGATGCTTATATGGCCGGAGCGGTTTGCATTGGAGTGCCTGTGGATTACACTCATCCAGCTTCGCAAACAAAATTTGAGGAAGGAAATGCAGAGTATGACAAAAAAAGAGACATTCAGTTAGCCAACCTCATGTCTGCAATATCAAACCGCTGGAAAGAATATCAAAAATAGTGCTTTAATATGGTAAAAATAATTTTGCCAACAATGGCTGCATACAAGGAAGACCTTGAAATAATGCTAAATCTCTTGGAAAGGACTGTTAAAGGAAAACATGATATTGGACTTGAGATTAAAGGCAAACCAGAGCATTTTCTTGAGCAAAGATATTTGGATAGTATCAGGGAGAACATGGCAGGTGTTCCGCAAGAGGTCTACAGGGTTGTGCACGGATTTTCAGGCATAGAAGTTTATGAAAGCGGGATTGGTGATTTAAGTAATGACAAAGGCAGGGCTCATTTAGAGACTCTGGTGCGGCTTGGCAAGGATGTTGGGGCATATTACATTAATGTGCATGGTGGCGCAGGTTATCAAGGAAAGCCATTGCATGTAAAAAGAATAGAAAGGTTGCTTAGCATAAGAAGAAACATGCTTGAGTGCATGGAAGCTTTGGTCGCAGGGTGTGAGCTGGGCATAGAACTCCTTCCTTCCCCTTCAATGGGTGATATGGAGAAAGATCCTGAAAAGGTTTTGCATGACTGCGCTGAAAGTGCGATTGACTGCCTTTATGTTGCTGCACGCAACATAAAGATTACTCTGGACACAGCTCATTACGCAGCCAACAGAAAAGGAGAAATAGGCCTTGTAGGCATAGCCCATTATGCTCTTGGTAAAAAATTAGGGCACATTCATGCTAATGATGTTTCCGGCTTCTGGGTTCCTGGAGAATCAGTTTGGACAGAAGGCGTGATACCTGGTGATGGAAACATAGGGAAAAAATCATTTGGCCGCTTTTTTGAGTATATAATACAAGCGCATCCTCACATTGGAATAAACGTGGAAGTGCACAACACTGACTTTAACAATCCAGCAGAGTCAGAAAAGTCAATAAAAAGAGTTATGAATTGGCTTGGATAAGAAATTTAATAAAAAAAATTAAAAGGAATTAAAGCCCTTTCTTCAGTTCCTTTATTAAGTCCTTTGCCTCGTCCTTCAGTGCCAGTCCAAAGCTTATGCCGATTGCTACTGACAGGGCTAAAACAACTCCTCCTGCGAGTATGAATGCCATTCCTGTTGCAAGTGTTACCCTTACTCCAATCTGCTCTAAAGCCATTAATGCTATAAACACAAGAACCACTAATTTTATGAGCATGCTTATAAGGCCTACACCCTTTCTTTTTACCTGCATTACTCTATCGCCAATATAATCTGCCACTATCAATCCAGTAAGCACGAGAACAAGTGCTATGACCAGGTTTGGGAACCATTCAGCGAATTTT
>CAYGWL010000018.1:0-6743 GCA_964353575.1 uncultured Methanosarcinales archaeon
CAGAAATGCTGACTCTTTCGCCTTGAACTATACAGACAGAAAAGGCGACTGCATTGATTATGCAATAGCCGCAGCTGCTTTGCTTTCAGACAATGGTTTCACGCCGAATTTTTTAGATATATTGCTTGAAGATGAAAGATTGCATGCTGTTTATGTTTATAAAACGGATTCTGGCTATGGTATTTTGGGAAATACTCCGGTTGAACCGGTTTTTCAGTCAATAGATTCACTGGTTATAGAGGTTGGAAAGAAAGTTGGACAGAGACCCAGGAGTTACAAACTGGTGGACTTGAATAGCACATTTCCTAATAATCAATGGATAGACGGAACAAGAGACTTACAACTTCCTATGTGTACAATGAGTGATTATACTGCACTAATAAGCCAGTGATTATGCTTCAGTATAGAAATCTAAGCAGGTAATCCAAAGGGTGAATCTCCTCTTTTTCTTCAGGCTTCTTTCTGCCATTCTCGTAAGGAGTTACAGAATAACAGTTTTTACTATATTCATACGCACCAAGACATTCTCCAGCAACCCAGATAGAACCAGTCCAATCAGAGCCCTTAACAATACGTCCAACCTCTTCTTCTTCTTCAAGAAGAGAGAGCTTATGATTTGATCTAACTATCTTAACTATATGATTATCAGAAATTTGGTAAGCACAATTACCTGTTATGGGATCTACTGCAATAAGTTTTGCATCAGGTTCAATAATACCCTCAATCATTTTAATAAACAGAAATAGCGCTAAAGTATAAATATATTGTTATGGTATAATAAATAGATTACAAAAGTCATAATTCTAATAAATCACAGCAACCAGAACCTTCTTTATCTGGCTGAACCTTATGCTTCCAGGGTCTGTATTTGGGTTATTATCGCCCTTGGCAGTGCAGTACCATCCCTGCTCATCATTGCCTATGCTCACAACTCTATGAATAATAACGCCCTCAGCATAATCGCTTTCATAGCTAATTATGTCGCCAACATGAATATCATTAATGGATTGAGGAACTATTTGTATTGCATTTGCTCCCTTGTCAATAACCGGGTCCATTGAGTTGGTGTCCTCAAAGCCAGCCCACTCAGGATTATTTATATAAATAACAACCCTGTCAGAATAAACCCTTATGTTTTCTTCTGGTATGCGGTCAAAAGGGGAATCAAGCTCAGCATTATCAAAAGTGATATTAAAGGGAATCTCGCCTTTAAAGGTGTAAGCATTTACAGCTAGCACTAACAAAATCACTGCCAAAAGTAGCATTAAGTATCTCTTTACCATAAACCACCCTTAAATTATTGTTACTAAGGAGTAGTAATATATAAATGTTGTGGTTATGGGGGGTTTCTTCCATTCGATAGACTCATAACCCTGCCAAGGGTGTTAAAGCCATTTTCCAGGGAAAAGATTCCATAGCCGTCTGTGAAGTCAGATTCTTCAAGAGTGAACACGCAGTAAGCTTTGATGTCCTTGGAGACAAAAAGGTCTTCCATATCAAAGAAGTATCTGACCTGCTCACGTTCTTTATCCATGCTTCCATCAGACATCTGCCCGAACTCTGAAACAATTACATTTTGACCATGCTGGCTTGCAAAGTCAAGCATGCTGTCAAGGTCAGAGCTTACATCAGGAAAATCATAAACATGCACTGCCAGGTCAAAGCAGGGCTCACCTTCAAATGCTTCAGAATCATAAACCTGCTGGAGATAGTTCATTGCATTCCTTGACTGCATTCCAGGACCAATTATGTGCCTGCCATCCAGAACAGAGCAGCTCTCGCTGAGTATCTTTGCAATGGCATCAGGATTTGTGTTTTTCACATCCGGCTCATTCATGATTTGGTAGTGCTCAACAGCAGGGAAAGGGTTGCCGTCAAAGAGCATGCCTATTAGATGGGCAGTTATTAAGAACTCATCTATAGCAGGGTTTGTGTAATTTTCGTCAAGAGGAGCATCAAGGTCAGGGGTGTTATATTTTATTGTTTGTTCATCGAGCAGGAAAACAACATCCAAGCCCTTTTTATGAGCAGATTCAACAAGGTAGGCATAGTCCCACCAGTTAAAAACATACTCTTTTGTGTGGCCGTCATATAGTATGAGCTCAAGCCTTATCCAGTCAGCCACTTTGCTTGCTGCGTCCATGTACTCGTCTATCATATGATACATTTCTTGCCTTGGAAGGTATCTGTGGTAGAAAGGGTTGTTTGGAAAGCCAACACCATAGCCGCAAAGCTCATGCTCACTGCACACTTCATGCTGGGAAAACTGGTCCTGGGAATGAGCAACTGCTTCTCCATTAGGAACAAAGGGCAGAGCAAGGCCTATTGCCAATGCTGCAGATAAGACTATCTTCGTTAGACTCTTCTTGAAATCCAATATGCTAACCCCCTTTAGAACAGAGAAAAGGTAATGCTGACGGTAATTTAAAGCTTCTTATTTATCCATGCCAGGATATGTTCCAGGCTTCATGAATACCTTTTCTGTTTTCACTGCCAGTCCTTTTTCCTTGAGCATGTCTTGTGAACTCATAACAGCACTTCCGTAAGCAACCAATTCATCTTTTAATGTCATTATGGCAACTATATCCTCCTTGTTGATGCTGTCATTCAACTTGGATATCCCAGGAAGCTTGAGATTGGAGCCATGACATATGCTGTTAACAGCAGTGTCTATTATCCAAATCTTGGGAATATGCGCAACTGCGTTCTCAACTGGCTGGATGCAATGGCGCAAGTATTTGTCATTGCCCTCGTTCCTGTAATAATAGCACGCATCCATGAGGTCCTGCAGGGTCACAAGGGTTTCCTCATTAAACGGGCCTGCCTTTGTCCTTCTCAGCTCAAGCATGTTTGCGCCAACACCAAGCTTTTTCCCAATGTCAAAAACAAGCTTTCTTATGTATGTCCCTGCCTGGCAGCCAACCCTGAAGAGCACATCCCTTCCATCAATCTCCATTATCTCAATGTAATAGATGTTCCTCTCCCTGAGCTGCCTCTTGATAGAACTCTTGACAGGAGGAAGCTGCTTTATCCTTCCAACAAAGCTGTTGACAGTGCTGACAAGTCTGGCTTCATCAACATCTTTATGCACATGCATCAGAGCAACATATTCCTTTCCTGCTGTTAACAGCAACTGGACTATCTTTGTTGCACTGTCAAAGGCTATTGGCAGGACTCCTGTCACATTTGGGTCAAGGGTTCCTGAATGCCCTGCCTTATTTGCCCCAATGATTTTGCGGGCATAGGCGCTTACTTGGTGGGAGCTTGGGCCAGAGGACTTGTCAATATTGGCTATGCCATATTTTATGAGAAAATCAGTAGTTCTGCTGCCAGGATAGCAGCCGAATCTTTCAGAAGTCTCAGCTTCCTTCCTTATGATTACTTTCCTCTTTACTTTCTCAAAAGGCAGCTGGGTCTCACTCATAATCAAAAAATGAAAAGAGGTTAGTATTTATATTTAACGAAAAAGAATATTTAACAAAAAAAGATTCAGTCAATGTGTAATATAGCTTGGGTGCACTTTTTCAGTGCTGCTTATGAGCATCATGAAGTTCTTGTCCATTTTGCCCCTTACAGCAACATACAGGGTCTCTGCTCCAACAATGCATCTGTGCACTTCATAGCCAATGGTTCCTTGAGGCCTTTCCTGGTCAAGGCACACTTCTTCAGAATTTATGCAGCCATTCTTGCTTACAATAGCTGTCACACCAGTTATTGTTATTGGAAAGAGCATTTCCAGGTCCTGTCTTACTTTCGGCATTTTTTTATAAAAATCAAGCCACCTACTTTTTCTCTGCCTTGGGTTTTGCCTTTTTTTGCGTTTTTTCTTGAGAAGGTTCTTTTATTTCCTTTATGGCTTCCTTGATTTCCTCTTCTTCCTCTACTTTTTCCATATCACCGAGCTCTTCTTTCTCAATGTCTTCAGAGACCTTGTCTGCCTCTTGCTCTTCTTTAAGTTCTTTTGGCTCTTCCACTGCTTCTTCTGCAAGCTCTGGCTTTTTCCTGAATCTTTCAGTGAGTTTCCTTAATCCCCCCTCTTTCTTCTCTTTTTTAACTTCCTTTCCCTTTTCTCCTTTCTCTCCTTTCTCTTCCTTTTTTCCCTTTCCACCAAGCTTATCTTCCAGCTTGTCCTTGCCTTGCTTTTTATCCTTGCTCTCAGGTGTCTCTATTGGAAATCCTGAAAGCTCTGCCCTCACTACATTTTCCTCATCCTTGACTGTGTCAACCTTAACGTGATGGGGAGGATTCTTTATGCCCCTGCTCCATATTTGCTCGTTGAGGTGCTTTCCAATCTTGATGTTATCAGATTTCATATGCTTTGACAGGAATTTTCTAAGTGCAGAAACCGCCTTCTTTGAGCGCTTGTATTTAGGAGATTTGAGCCACTCCTTTCTCAGGGGGATGTTGTAGCTTCTTTCAAGAACTATCTTTGCATCTCCCTTCTTCTTCTCTTCCTTTTTCTCCTTCTTTTCCTTCTTAGCCATGTTGTTGTTTATTTTTTTTTATTTTTTATTATTTTTTTAATATTCTTATTATTTATTTTTTTGTTACTCTCAACTTTATTCCTTAAGCTTTGTCCTTCTCCAGTTCCTCTTAACAGCAGTGTGCCTTGATGGATGAACTCTTCTGCCCCTTCCATAAATCTTAGGCACAGTCCAGAATGGAGCCCACCTTGTTCTGAGCTTCTGCTTTATGAGCCTTAATTTCCTGCTTAAATGCTTGAACCTTGCCATATTAATCATTACCTTCTCTTTATTTTAAAATCATGCTTAGGCGGTGTTAGCTTCATCAAAATATCCTTGAGCTGCTCATCATTTATTGTGTCTATCCTTCCTGCCTGTATAAGCTGCCCTAAAACTATCAATAACTGCACTGCCTTTTCAGGATGCACTGTTTTTACGTTCCCATATCTTGAAAGCGCATCTTTGGTCATCTTCGCCTTAACCATGTTCTCCAGGGCATTCACCTGCCCTTCCAGGGCTGCTTCCTCTGTCATTTGCTGCTCATACTGCCTCTGCATTTGCTCCTGGAGCTGGGCCATCCTTAGCTTCTTCAGCTCATCAACATCTTGCGGCTTGCTCATTTTCTCAATGTGCCTTTTCTTTTCAGCTCTTCTGCCAGGCTCTCTATCTTTTTTATCTCTTCTTCCTTTTTCTCGTCCCTTTTTTGCTCCGGCTTTTTTTCTATTTGTGGTTTTTCCTGCGGCTTCTCCTGGGTTTTTTCCTGCGGTTTTTCTTTTTTAACCTCTTTCTTTTCTTCTTTTAGTTTCTCTTCCTTCTTGTCTTCTTTCTTCTCTTCTTTCTTGTCTTCCTTCTTCTCTTCTTTCTTGTCTTCCTTCTTCTCTTCTTTCTTGTCTTCCTTCTTCTCTTCCTTCCTGTCTTCTGCTTTTTTCACTTCCTTTGCTTTTTCTTCCTTAACCTTCTCTTCCTTTACCCTTTCTTCCTTAACCTTTTCTTCCTTTGGCTTCTCCTGCTTTGGCTTTTCTGCAAACTTTTTCTCAGTTACTGCCACTCCAGCAAACTGCTTTTCAAGCTTTGCCAGGAATGATTTTCCTTTTGGTGTTAGAATCCTGCCCTTGTGGACGCCTTTCTGCGCCTGCTTGATTAAGCCAGCCTTTTCCAGCTGCTGCAGTATCTTCCTTACTATGCTTCCCGAGCCCTTGTAGAAATGTTCTGATTTATGGCCGCGCCTCTTCCTGCCTCCATACTTTGTCCTTAACTTTTGGACACCAACAGGACCAAGCCTGTTAATGCTATTGAAAACAGCAGCTGCCCTTATGTACCACCAGTCCTGCCTTACAGGAGGTCTCTGCTTGAAGTGACCTGTCTTTACAAAGATAGTCCATGTAGGTGGCTTTATCTCGTCAAGCTTCTTTAGCTCTTCAGCTAAGCTTTCCAACATTTGATTAATTATTGTTTGTGAATCTGATACCATTATTCTCAACTTTATAACTGTACCTACTCCTAGAACCCCTAAACCCAAGGCGTGGAAGAAGGCAGTTGTTTATAAAGCTTGCGGTTTTTGTGGCAAAAATAAAGTAATCAAAAGATTAATAAATCAATGTTCGTTCTTAAATGCAGGGAGGTGGAAAAATGTCGCTGTTAAAAAGGTTATTTAAAAAATCAGAAGAAGTTGATTATTCCCAACCTATGTTTTTTGCAAAACAATTAAATCAGACCGGTTATGACCCAGAAATTGATGAAGGCATGTCCTCAGGAATGAGAAGGTATGTAACACTTGATGTAACCAAATTATCTGAAAAACAGGTAAGTGGACTTCTTGAAAAACTGGTAAGAGAAGCAACTGATTTTCATTTATGTAAACTTGTTCAAGTATCAGGATTCAACAAAGAGGGCAGAAGATACGTAACTGTATCCGGAGAAAGTCACAGGATATGGCAAATAAGTGTAAAGAATGCTATGTTAGAAAAATTAACAGACATTACTGATAAACTGCCTGTTGAATATGTAGAAGCCCATATCGATCCACCAGTTCAAGGAGGACAACATCAACTAACTAATTTAGGACCATATGGAAGTACGGGAAGTCCAGCTTTTGGTATTCTGCAACATCCTGATGCACAAGAATTAAGGGAAAAGGGAAAAATAAGGTAATTTACAAGCTCTGCCAATGTTCTTTTTAAGGTAGAAATCTTATTTTTTATTATTTATTCTGTTATTATCTGCTTCATTTTTAATGATACTGTTAAATTTAATGAAGAAAAAGAAGAATAAAAAAAATTG
>CAYGWL010000019.1:0-2003 GCA_964353575.1 uncultured Methanosarcinales archaeon
AGAACAAATTCGGGAATAAGGTGGTTGCTATAAGCAGCAAAGTCACTAGGATTATAGCTACTGAGCCAGTCCAAGCAATGATGTTGTATATCCTGGAGTTAGTGTGTTCACCCATTATCTTCTTGTTGTTTATTAGAACAAGAATCGCAATGAGAATGAAAGGTATTAGAATTCCATTGATAACTTGCGAGGAGAGGAGCAGAAATATCAAAGGCATGTTTGGCAGGATGCTTACTAATGCTCCAAGGAGGAGCATTGAAGAAAGGATAACATAAAACTGCGGAGCTTCCCTGAATTTCTTGCTTATGCCCTTTTCAAAACCAAATCCTTCGCACACATAATAAGCTGTTGAAATTGGGATGATGCATGCTCCGAAGAATGCTGCATTGAAAAAACCGAAAGCAAACAAGGCAGAGGCATATTTTCCTGCCAAAGGTTGTAAAGCAATGGCTGCCTCACTAACCTCATTAACAACTATGCCTGCTTTGAATAGTGTTGCTGCGCAAGCAACAATCACAAAAAAGGATATGACATCTGTTATGATGCAACCAATAATGACATCCCATTTTGAGAGATGATAATCTTTAATGCTTATTCCCTTCTCAACTATTGCGCCTTGAAGAAAGAAGCTCATCCAAGGAGAGATGTTGGTGCCTATAAGGGCAACAATCAGCATAAGATAAGATGCATTGAAATGAATTGTTGGAATAATTGTTTTGCTGATAGCCATTCCCCAATCCGGCTTAGCCATGAAGGCGGAGAAAATATAGGCGATGTAAAAGAAAGACATGACCAAAAAGACCTTTTCAATCTTTTTATAATTGAAAAATACTATCATACCCAAGGCAACCAGTGCGCAACCAATAACAACAAAGTATTTTGAAAGCCCTAAGATTCCTGCAACAGCAGCTATTCCTGCAAACTCAGCAGACGTAACTGCAAAATTTGCAAACACAAGCCCAATCATGATAAGCATGGTCCACTTAACCCCAAAGTTCTCCCTTATGAGGTCAGCAAGACCCTTGCCTGTAACAACACCCATCCTGGCGCACATCTCCTGCGCTATTATAAGAAGAATAGTTATGGGAACCAAAGCCCAAAGAATGTCATAGCCAAAACGGGCTCCTGCAAGGGTAAAGGTTGTTATTCCTCCGGCATCATTGTCAACATTGGCGGTTATTATTCCAGGGCCTATTATTGAGAAGAATAAGATAATAGCCTTCCAGTTGATTTTGAGATTCATTTTTAATCAATACGCCTTATTGTTGGTGTTTTTAATGGCAGTATTGTCACTTGTCTTCTTGATTTCTGTTTTTTTTCTCGCTTTTCTAAATTTCCTTTTAATCAAAGGCCTCTGCCTCTTAAGGGTCTCTGGAATCATCAAATCAATTACATCGTCAGCAGAAATAATTCCCACAATTTTGTTCTTTGAATCAAGCACAGGAAGAACCATTATGTTGTATCTGTTCATTATTTTGTAAACCTCCTCTTTTGGGGTCTCAACGTTAACACTTGCTACATCAGTAGACATAAACTCCGCCACCTTTCTTTCAGGGGGGGAAATCACTAAATCCCTCAATGAAAGAACTCCCGCCAGTTTTCCTTCTTCATCACAAACATACACATAGTATATGCGTTGAGAACTGGGAGCAAGCTGCCTCAGCTTGTTTATTGCGTTCTCTGCCGTAAAACTGTTATGAATGGTTATGAACTCTGTGCTCATCAAGCCACCAGCAACACCACTGCTATACTGCATCAACTTCTTTATCTTTTCAGCAACATCAGGCCTTATAAGCTTTAACAACTCTTCTGATTTAGAGGGGGGCATCATTCCAAGAAGGTCTGCTGCATCATCATTAGGCATGTGCTCAATAATCTCAACAATCCTCTTGCTCTTAAGGGTCTTAAAAACAGATTGCTGAATGGCAGGATGTGCCTCAACAAGGGTCTCTGCTGCTGTCTTGTTGTCAAGGGCATTAAATATGAGAACCCTCTCCTTGTAA
>CAYGWL010000020.1:0-2408 GCA_964353575.1 uncultured Methanosarcinales archaeon
CTTGATAAAGGAATATGAAAAGGACATAGAAAAGCTCAGGAAAATAATCTCAGAGCAGGAGCACTTTATAGAGGAGAATGAAAGAGAGATTGCTGAAAACACTCAAAAGGCAGAGTTCATTTACAACAACTACCAGAGGATAAGCCAGCTGCTTGAAAACTGCCAAAAGATTAGCATCAAAGACCTCAAGGACAAGATTAAAGGCATAAAAGAGGTTGACCCAAAGGAGAAGTGTTTTATCGTCGAGATTTAATGATTTTTTACGATTTCTAATAGTAGATTTCAAGGTCCTTTGCCTTGCTGTCCTGGTTGTCTGCCTCATTATCCTGCCTAGGCCTTAGCTTCTCGAACAACTCAACAAAAACATCCTTCTCAAGCTTTAAGCCAGCACCAACAAGCAGTTTGGCAAGTTCAAAGCCCTCAAAGTCCTTCTCAGGATTGTAATTAAGCAGCTTTTTGAGGCTTTCTTGGCACAAAAATCCCTCGTTAATGCCAAGCACTATGTCACGCTCATTTTTGGTGATTTTAAGCCCTTTCTCGTCAAATAAAACACCTTCCTCAGCTGCTTCATGGTTAAGTAGCTCAAGCTTGACCAATTCAACAACAATATCTTTAAACGAACTTTCAGAACTGGAAACTCTCACTTTTTGTTCTTGAGTTAGGCTTTTTTCCTGCTTTCTTTCAAAAGAATACACCCTTCCAAGGTATTTTTGGGCTTTCTGCCTTACCTTGCCTGCCTTCCAGGCATTTTTCACCAAGTACGCATAGTGCCTACCTTTGAGTTTCTTTGTTCGTATAAACATATTTAATGCCTCCAATCCTTAATCAAGCACGTTTTAAGCTTATTCCAGCATGCCTGAGCACGCTCTAAGCATGGAAAGTGAACATGGTGAGCCCAAACAAGCCTTAAAACCATGTCAGAAACATATTAGGCACTAGGTGATATTTAAGCTTTTCTTCATAAAAAGTGAGACTTAGTTTATTTATATGAACTATTCTTGTGGTTAGGCATATTCCAAGCCAGGAATTAAGCTTATTGTGCACCTTTCTCCAGAAACAAACCTTTCCAGTTCACGCATAGATGCTTCCCACACACAGCATGCTTGCTCCTTTTTAAGTGCTGCAATAGCCAAAAAGGCTTCATGCCTTATTGACAGGAACTCTCCTATGCTGGCATGAGCGTGTTCTGTATAATTTACTGTTACCTTGGAAAGAAGTTCATCCCTTTCAATCCTTTCATCAATTTCTTTCTTTTTGATTGGTGAAGAAATGCTGTGCTGTGTTTTTACTGTGCGCACAACATATCCTCCAAGCAAGTGTTTTCTATCCTTTATTACAAGGTTTGTGATGAAGAGGTCTGTTGCCACCGCTCCTGCTGCTTCAAGCACGGCTGGCTCACCTCTTTCTCCGTAGATTCCTGCAGGGCTTGTTCCTGTTGCAATGACCCTTTCCTTTTTTACTGAGTCCACGAAATATTTTACTGTTCTGATTAGTTCTGGCTTGTCAAGAACCTTTGCCATGTTGGTCAGCAAAGCGCCTGCATAAGCAAAATCAAACTCAGCAGCATGCTCCCTGCAAAAAGAGCTCATCTCCTGGTTAACCGGGATTATTCTGGCTCCGCCTTCTGGCTTTCTAAAGTATCCGTTACTTACAAAATCATGAGGGTTCAGGCCAGCTGATTCAATTTCCCTTAATCCCTTTTCAAGCCTTGCCTGGTCAATAAGGTCTGTGTTTTTCATTGGCGTGCCGTCATCGTTCAAGTTACGAACTATCCCCGCTAGTTCTTCCAAGCACAATTCCTTGCCTGAAACCAGCTTTTCAAGGGCAGTGATTATTTCTGTGTCAGCATCAACTGCGTAAAGCGTGCTTTCAGGAGGAAGCATGTGTGCTAACACGATTGGTTCAAGGCAACCGCAGCCAGCGTCTAAAACAGCTTCTGGCGTGTAGTCCATGGATCCTAGAAGGAACCTGAATTCGTCCGCATGCCTGCCCACATAAGAAAAGGTTGACGGATGTTTATATGAGACTACATCAACTTGCAATTTTATCCCCAGCAGGCTTTGTAATGTTTTTTGCTTAATTTACTTGAAGATGAAATAGATGTCTTAGAGTTTAAAAAAGAGGTGAACAGCTTTCTGGGCTTCCCGCATTACTGAAGTACAACCCTGAACGTATGCCTGCTTGACTTCCGAGTTCGAGACGGGATCGGGTAGTTCCAGGCAGCCATGGCCGTTCACCATGAGGCAAGAGTAGGGGTTTATTTATAAACTTTACTAAAAATCGGTTAAGTCAAGTTAAGTGGGAAAGCTGACCGTGCCTTGAACTCTGTTCAAGGTTATTTTCTCTCTCCCATATCATTAAGGGGGAGAGAAAATAAGTCCGGAGGACCACAGTCAGCTCAAACACAT
>CAYGWL010000021.1:0-4841 GCA_964353575.1 uncultured Methanosarcinales archaeon
GAAACAGTGGCTGTTAACACAGATGCTCAGGATTTGCTTTATACAACTGCTGACAAGAAGATTCTCCTTGGTAAGAATATAACCAAGGGCTTGGGAGCTGGCTCTGACCCAAAGGTGGGAGAGCAGGCTGCACGCGAGTCAGAGCACGAGATAAAAGAGGCATTAAAGGACGCTGACATGGTTTTTATAACCTGCGGCTTGGGAGGCGGAACAGGAACAGGAAGCGCCCCAGTAATTGCGGACATTGCAAAAAAGCAAGGTGCGTTAACTGTCGCAGTTGTGACCTTGCCATTTTCAATGGAAGGAACAAGGAGATTTGAAAATGCAATGGAGGGTTTGGAAAGACTGGAGCAGATAGCTGACACGCTCATAGTTATACCAAATGATAAATTACTTGAGTTGGCGCCTGACCTGCCTTTGCACACAGCATTCAAGGTTGCTGACGAGATACTCACCAATGCAGTGAAGGGAATAGCTGAGATGGTTACAAAAGCCGGCTTGATAAATCTTGACTTTGCTGATGTGAGAGCTGTTATGCAGAACGCAGGCGTTGCACTCATTGGCGTAGGAGAGTCAGACACAGAGAACAGAGCAGTGGAGGCAGTTGAGAAGGCAATAAACAATCCTTTGCTTGATGTTGACATATCCGGAGCAGACGGAGCATTGATAAATGTCTCTGGCGGTCCTGACATGACCCTGGAAGAGGCAAGACGTGTTGTTGAAACAGTTTCGCAGAAGCTTTCAGAGGACGCCAAGATAATATGGGGAGCTCAGATTTACGAAGACCTCACAAAAACAATAAGAGCAATGATGATTGTGACAGGAGTGAAATCCCCACAGATACTCGGCGAAAGGGCAAGCCGGGCAAAGCGGTCAGAGATAGAATCAGAACTAGGCATAGAGTTTGTAACGTAAAATGGGATGGGTTCTCAGATTTAAGGAATTTGTAACAGAATGCAGAAGGGTGTTGATGGTAACTAAGAAGCCAACAAACCTTGAGTTCAAGCAGATAGTAAAGGTCTCTGGCTTAGGCATACTGCTCATAGGACTCATTGGCTTTTTGGTGCAGACGATAAAAACCCTGTTTTTTTGAATAAAAAATGGCAACCATATACGGATTGAGAACAACCGCAAACAGAGAAGACCAGGTAATGGACTTTGTTAGTGCAAACGCCAAGAGAAAAGGCTTGGATGTTTATGCAGTCATAAGACCCCATGGAATGAGGGGCTACATCTTTATAGAGGCAAAGGACAGGCTTTCAGCAGAGCAGTCTGCCTTCAAGGTTCCATATGCCCGTGGCTTGTTGCCAAAGGAGATAAGCTATCCTGAAATAGAGCACATGCTTGAGCCAGCCAAGAAGATAGAGCTCAACATAAAGAAGAATGATGTTATAGAGATAATAAGCGGCCCATTCAAGAGGGAGAAGGCAAAAATCTCAAGAATAGACAAGACAAAGGAAGAGGTTGTTGTTGAGCTGCTTGAGGCAGCAGTTCCAATACCAATAACTCTTAAGATGGACGCAGTAAAGGTCATAAGAAGGGAGGACTCAGATTCCTCCGAAGATAAGGAAGATTAAATTCTCCTGTTACTTTTCTATAATTTTTCAGCCAAGCCCTTGCTTCGCAAGGGTTATTTTCTCTCCCCCATATCATTAAGGGGGAGAGAAAATAAGTTCAGCGAAGCTGAACCTTGGCTGAAAAAGTGTACATTTCCGAAACAAAAGAAATTGCAAAGCAATTTCTGAGTCTCGGAAAAGCAGAGTTTTTCCGAAACCTTTTTAAAGTATTTCAAAACACTTAGACCATTATGCCCAAGCAAACAGTTCAGGCACTTGTAGAAGGGGGGAAGGCAACTGCAGCTCCTCCACTAGGACCAGCTTTAGGTCCTTTAGGTGTGAACATAGGACAGGTAGTTGCAGATATAAACAAGAAAACAGCTGATTTTAAGGGCATGCAGGTGCCTGTAAAGATAAATGTTGATACCATAACCAAGCAATATTCAATAGAGGTTGGAACACCTCCTGTTTCTGCACTCATTAAGAAGGAAGCCGGCTTGGAAAAAGGTTCATCTAATCCATTGACAGAAAAGGTTGGCGACTTGAGGATAGAGCAGATTATAAAGATTGCAAAGATGAAAGAAGATGCTCTTACAGGAAAATCAACCAAGGAAAAGATAAATGAAGTCATTGGAACATGCAACTCAATGGGCATACTGGTTGAGGGCAAGCAGGCAAAAGAAGTCATCACTGACATAAACAATGGAGCCTTTGCGCAGGAGATAACCAGTGGAAAGACAGAGCTAACTCAGCAGGAGCTCAAGGAGATAGAGGAAGAGAAGAAGAAGCTTGTTGCGGATGCTGAGAAGAAGAGGGGAGAGATGATGGCAAAGGCGAAGGAGACACTGACAAAGTATGAGGGCAAGGACGCTGCCTATCTCAAGAGGAAGATGATTGAGCAGGGAATACATTCATCAATAATAAACGAGGTCCTGCCAAAAGAGGATAAAGCAGCAGGAGCAGCAGCAGCAAAGCCTGAAAAGGAAGAGAAGACAGCCAAGAAAGACATGAAGAAATCAGCAAAAGGCTGAAGCTTAAATAAGAATTTTTTAAAAAGACTCTTTTTATTTTGATTTATTGCTTTAATTTTTTGTTCTGGTTTATTGTTTTAGTTTATTATGGCAGAAATAGCTATCCTTTCTTCTCTTTCATCTTCATTATTCTCGTAACATAACCAGCTATTATATTCCTTGTCTTTTTAGAAGAAGCGTCTGTAAAGCTGGCAACCAGCGCCTTGTTGTCCTTGAAGTCCTTCTTCAAGTCCTTTTCATGCGCGTCTATAAGCTCCCCTGTTATTCTCTTTATGAACTGAGTCTTTATCCTTCCCATGACTCAATGGTTTTCTGACTTTGTTTATAAAGGTTTTTGTTTTCACAACATTCTTTCTTTTGCATCTTTCTTTTCATTTGGATTTATATCACAAAATTACAAAAAATACAAAAACTTTAAATACTTCCTCATTTAATTTAACTCAAGTAAGGGGTGATGTTTAATATGATAAAGTCAAAACAGGATGCGATGAGAGCATTGTCCGATGTAAATCCGGATAACAATTTCTGGGCGTGCGACGGCTCGGTTCTAAAAAACCTTGATGAGCTCCTGAACTTTGTGAAAAACACACAGGATAATGTCTACGGCTATCACGTTAATGAGGAGAGGAATGACTTCAGCAACTGGATAAGAGACATAATGGGAGACGTGAAGCTTGCAGGAGACCTCTCAAAAACCAAGGCTAAGGAAGAGTCTGTGAAGATTCTGAACGAGCGGGTTAAGTGGCTAAAGAAGAAAGCAAAAATCTGATTTTATTATTAATTTTATCTTATTGTTAATTTTTATTTCTTCCCATCTTAGTTATTGTTGGTATGCTCTTTATTATAAAAATTAACCATACATAGCTGTCTCACCTTGTTTTATGACATTGAGAAGAAGTAAAAATAAAAAAAAACAAAGCACATTTATGTATTACTCCCAATCATCCCCGTCATCACTGTCAGAGTCATCACTGTCATCGTCATCATCATCATCGTAGTGCATACTTTCCACCTCCGCTTCTTTTAACTTATTGCCTCAAACATGAGAGGTTCAAGCCGCGGGTTTCGCACCCCTATATATAAAACTTTCTAAAACATAAAAAAAATTTAAAAAGAAAAGATAAAGGTTTGTCTCAGCCTCACTTTTTCTTCTTTGCCATTAATACACCTCCTAAGAATTTCGTTAAAGATTCAGAATTTGAAAAAGTTTTTATCATCAAGTTCAGCTCTTAGGTCCCTGACTTTTAAATTTTTTCTTTCCAAATGATTCTGACAGTCATTATGGAAACGGCTTTTATTTAAAACTTTCTATTTTAGATTTCTTTTGTTTTTTTATAGGCGATGTTATTCTTTTCCAGCAAATCTTTTACGCGGTTTTTGAAGCCGCCCAGCCCTTTCCAGTCCACAATGGCAAACCTTGCTTTTGGAACCGCTCTTTCAATCGCCTGCCTTAACATTTTTTCGTCTAAGTTCTCCAAGTTGTATTTTGGACAAACATGGCCTATGGCAATATCTGTTTCAAGAATAATCCTCTTAAAATTTGGTGTATGGTGTAAGCCGCCAACGCCAAAGGCGCTTCTCCAGGCTTTTTTACTGATTTCATCAGCGTTATCAACAAGGTGCTTTATGACTTTTGCATTTACTATCCCTGCATCCTTGTCAGACCATTCTTTTTCGCTGCTTCCTATCTCTATGAACATGCTTGGCTTTCTTATGAAGGGTCCGTGGTGCGTGCACTCCTGCATGACCTCGAACTTGGTGTTGTTAAACTTTTCAAGCATTATCAATGACTCCTTTAGGAAAAAGCATGGCGCAACACACAGTTCTCTGTCCATTCCACCCAACTCTGCCTTTCCCCAGTTTCCCTGGGTGTGGACGCTTAAGCTTGGTGTGCCTTTCTCGCTCTTGTGCGTTGTGGCAAAAATGAAGAGGTCTGCCTTTATCTCCTTGTCAAGGTTCTCTGCAAAAACGTGTTTTTTATTGATGATGTATAGTTTAGTGTTGTCGCTGATGTTAATTATTTTATTTATAGTATTTTTATTATCTTTTTTTATTTTATTATCCTTATTGTTATTATTATTCAAATCCTTTTCACTATCTATATTCAATACTTCCAACAAGCAATCCTTTGTATTATTTCCTGCAGGGCAGTCCCTTGACACTATTATTGCAATCTCCATGCCTGGCTGATTGATTGCTGATTTTTATAAAGTTTTGGTATCCTAAATCACAAACTTTATATATAAGTATATTT
>CAYGWL010000022.1:0-5536 GCA_964353575.1 uncultured Methanosarcinales archaeon
GGAAAAAATCAGGAACATTGACTTAGTTGGGCACTGCTTTGGCGGTTTTGTATGCTTAGTCTTTTCCTATCTTTACTCTAAGAAGGTTAAGAGTATGGTTCTCATAAACCCGCTTTACGGGGATGTTATTGCAGAAAGACGCATAATAGAAATGTTTGTTGAGCGTTCAACAGGAATCCTGCACAAGATTTCAAGGAGAAGAATCTCTCTGAGGAAGAGCTACCCTTACATTGATTACAGCAGGTTCAGGAACCAGCCTTATGTGTATTTCTTCCTGCATGATCTTGTTGGAACGCCTTTGCAGACATATGTTTCAGTGCTGCTGGCAAGCCTGACTTACAAAAAGAATTTCGTTAAGAAAATCAGCACACCAACGCTGATACTCGCGGGAAACAAAGACCGGCTCACACCTGCAAAGTTTTCAAAAGAGCTTGCAAAGAGAATGAATGCAAAGTCAAAAACAATCTCCGGGGACCATCTTTTTTTTGTGAGAAATCCTAAACAGACGCAGAAAGAAATCAACAGGTTCATCAATAATAGGGTGAGCTGTAAATGAAAAAGAAGAACCCTTTGTTGTCAATAATAATCCCAACCCTGAACGAGGAAAAATACTTACCCAAACTCTTAAACTCAATAAAAAAACAGAACTTCAAGGATTATGAAATCATTGTTGCAGACTATCATTCAAAAGATAAAACAGGGAAGATAGCTAGGAGGTTTGGCTGCAGAATAGCAAAAGGCGGCAGCCCTGCTAAGGGAAGGAACAAGGGAGCTAGAATCGCTAGAGGAGATATCCTTCTTTTCTTGGATGCTGATGTTATTCTGCCAACTGGCTTTTTGTCTGAGATGGTAAGAAACTTTAAGAAAAGAGAATTGGGTGTAGCTGCCTGTTTCTTAATTCCTGATTCGAAAAATGTGATTGATCGTTTTTCCCATTTCATTTTGAATTCTTTTGTGTTTTTTTTCCAGTTCCTCAGTCCTCTTGCACCCGGTCCATGTATAATGGTCAGAAAAGAGTTTCATGAGAAGGTCAAGGGTTTTGATGAGACTTTGTTTATGGCAGAAGACCATGATTATGTGAACAGGATAAGTAAGATTGGCAGATTCCGGGTGATTAACTGCAAAATTATTGTTTCCACACGGAGAATAAAAAAGGAGGGCAGGCTCGGAATTGCTTGGAAATACCTTTATGTTTTTCTTCATAGGCTTTTCATGGGAGAAATTAGGAACAAAATATTCAGATACGAATTCGGAAAGTATAAGTGAAAATGGTGCGCGTACTTTATTGTGTTGGTGGAGAAGGGATGGGGCATGCTGTCAGAAGCCAGCCCGTTATAAACCATTTGCTGAAGGAGCATGATGTTATTGTTTTGTCTTACAGCCGCGCTTACCACTACCTGAAAAAGCATTTCAAGAATGTTTACGACATAAAAGGCTTCCACTTCATCTACGAGGACAACCGCCTGGCTTACATTAAGACCTTAAAGGACGGCGTTAAAAGATTCCCAAAGCTTCTCCGCTCCAATATAAAGCGCTTCACAAGGATTTTCAAAAACTTCAAGCCAGACCTGGTCATAACCGACTTTGAGCCATCCTCAGCGTATACGTCTTTGTTCTTCATGGTACCGCTGGTTTCTATTGATAACAACAACATAATATCGCAGTGCAGGGTTGAAGTTCCAAAAAAGCATAAAGCCGCTCTAGCTGTTGTTAAGTCCAGCATGAAGCTTCTTATCCCTGGCATCAAGTATTACCTAATAACAACATACTTCTATCCTCCTATAATCAACAAAAAAAACACTTTCCTTTTCCCCCCGATTTTAAGGGATAAGATTTTAAGGACAAAGGCTTCTGAAAAGAGTCATGTGATTGTTTACCAGACGTCCCAGAGCTACAACGAGCTGTTTTCCATATTGAAGAATGTTAACAACAAGTTCGTAGTTTATGGTTTTGACAAGGATGAGAAAGACAGGAACCTTGTTTTCAGGAAGTTCAGCGAAGACGGATTCATCAAGGACCTTGTTTCCTGCAAAGCCATAATAACGAATGGCGGCTTTACTTTGATTAGTGAGGCAATCTACCTCGGCAAGCCCGTACTATGTGTTCCTGTCAGGCATCAGATAGAGCAGGTGGTTAACGCACACTATGTTAGCAAACTTGGCTATGGGGAGTATCATGAATATTTGACGCCCTCAATAGTTTCTGATTTCATTAAGAATCTTGATAAATACAAGAAGAATCTTAATAAGCACAAGCAAGACGGCAATAAGCAGCTCTTTGAAAAGCTTGACAAGATAATAAAAGAACTGGCTTAGACTTCCTCAAACTTCTCATGCAGCAACTTCTCCTCTGGCACGAAGTATTTCTGCTCAAGGAAGTTCTTTATGGCTCCGTGGAACCTGTAAACATCCCTGTAAAGCCTCTTTTTCTGTTCCTCAAGCTCCTTTTTGAAGATGTTGTTCACGAAGAACTGGTGGAAGTTCTTGAGGATTGGGTGCTTTTCCCATTTCCTGTCATAATCCATCTCAACAGAGGAGTTAATCTTCAGGCTTATCTCTCCCTTCTGCGCCTTCATCTTCTCTCCGTTATGGACTATCTCCGCATCACTCATGTTAATCACATTCATGTAGATGTTTATTCGCCATCTGTAGTAGCTGCTGTTATTGGGAGTCTTTAGCGACCTCCACCATATCCTCAGCTCTTTGTCTATGCCTCCTGCTTTTGTGGGTAATCTTCTTTCAAGATAGAGCTCCTCAATGTATTTGTGGTTCAAGTCTCCGCTCTCATCCTTATAGCCGTATTCCATGAGCCACTCGTGCATCATCACGTAGAGGTATTTCATGACAAAAACTTCCTTGTAGATGATTTCCAGCTGAGGGAGCTTGATTTCAACCATAACATCATATTTTAAAGTTCTAGTATTATAAATTTTTTGTTTTGTTTTGGTTAAGAACACAAACAATCCCACAAAAACAGAAAGATTTAAATACTCAAAAAACACATTACTTCTAAGTGGTAAATATTGAAGTTGTTCATAAGGATATATATGTGGAGAATGTGCCTTGCAGAATCTATCAGCCAGAGGACTCTGCAAATCTTAAAGCCAGCGCTGTAAATGTTTTAATAGGCTTGGGTGGACGTATTGACCAGGACATTGAATCTAATGACCCTTGGCTGAATAGCAACACTGATGCTCTTGCCAGAGCATTTGCTGAGCACGGCTTTTTTGCACTTGAAGTATCTCCTCCAGGTCATGGAAAATTCCATGTTCCCTTCTCTATTGATAACTATGTTAGCACTGCAAATGACCTTGCTGAATTCGTTAGGAATGCAAATGACCTTGCTGAATTCGTTAGGAATGCTCACAGGTTTGAGCATGTTTGCGGCTTCGGTCATTCTTTGGGAGCCATTGCATGTGCAAGGAGTGCTGCTGAAATTGATATCCCTTACAAAGCAATTTCTTTGTTGTCCCCACCCATATCAATAAAGGAATCCCTTGACAGGTTTAAAATACCTTTTTTATACTCGCTTGTTGAAGGAACATTTCTTGAGGAGCCGGCATGCAAGGCTGGTTTAATAATAGCTGACAATTTTTTAATACATTATCAGGGCAAGAAGAGGATTAAGCCAAACTCTCTTGCGCATTTACATGTTGAAAGTGCTTCTGGACTTGTTAGGGAACTCGTGAATGCAAAGAGCTTGGATGAAATAACGATTCCTGAACAAACAAAGGTTTTGGTTGCGTATGCAGAACAGGACGGATTAATGTATGAAGAACTGACACCGGAACTCAAGACAAATCTTGAAAGTAGATGGCATAACATTGCTCCGCATTCAAAAGTATTAACATACCCCGCAGACCATAACTTTACCAGTAAAGACAAGCCTGGCAAGGTTATGACAGCTCCTGAATTCCAGGATGTGGTTAAAAAAAGTGTTGAGATGTTCCTTCAAACTTCAAAATTTACATAAGCTTTTTATAATTGAATAATTTATTCTTCTATCATGCTTGTTGGGATTGTGGGAAAGAGCAATGTTGGAAAGAGCACTTTCTTCAAGGCATTGACTCTTGCAGAGGTTGAGATAGCTAATTATCCCTTCACAACCATAAATCCTAACAGGGGCTTTGGCTATGTTAAGACAAAGTGTGTTGATAAGGATTTTAATGTTAAGTGCCAGCCAAAGCAGGGCTATTGCTTGAATGGTTGGCGCTTTGCTCCTGTGGAGCTTCTGGATGTTGCAGGGCTTGTTCCTGGAGCGCATGAGGGCAGGGGCTTGGGCAACAGGTTTCTTGATGATTTAAGGCAGGCGCATGCATTCATCCACATAATTGATGCTTCTGGAACAACCAATGAGAACGGTGAACTTACTCAGGGCTATGACCCTGCCAATGACATAAGGTTCTTGGAGACAGAGCTTGACATGTGGTATTTCCAGATTCTTAGCAATGGCTGGGAGAAGTTTGCAAGGCAGATGCACCTTGAGCAGTCAGATATAAACAAGACAATAGCAAAGCAGCTCTCTGCTTTGAATGTTACTGAAGGCCTTGTGAAAGAGACAAAGTTAAAGCTTGAGCTTGACAGCAACGCAACTGCATGGAGCGAGCATGACTTAAAGAATTTTGCAATCAGCCTAAGAAAGAGCACAAAGCCCATGATAGTAGCAGCAAACAAGATAGACCTGCCTGGCGCAAAAGAAAACTTTGAGAGGATAAAAAAGGAGTTTCCTGACTATATTATGATTGCATGCTCTGCAGAGTCAGAACTTGCATTGAGGGAGGCTGCCAAGAACAAATTAATAGATTATGTCCCTGGTGATAAAAATTTCAAGGTAATTGACGAGAGCAAGCTCAGTGACAAGCAGAAGAAAGCACTTGCTTACATAAAAAGCAGTGTCCTGGATGTTTATGGAAGCACAGGCGTCCAGCAAGCCCTTGATGCTGCTGTCTTTACCTTATTGAATCTCATAGCTGTTTATCCTGTTGAGAATGACTCAAAGCTCAGCGATGGCTCTGGAAGGATTTTGCCTGATATTTACCTGCTGCCAAAAGGCTCAACAGCATTTAACCTTGCTGAGAAGGTTCACACAGACATTGCGAACAAGTTCAGCTGTGCTATTGATGCAAGGACAAAGAAGAGACTGGGAAAGGACCATGCCCTTAAGCAGGGCGATGTTTTGAAGATAATGACTAATTAATTTATTGAAGGGGTGATTTTAATGGATGCAATACATGTTCTTAAAACCAGGAGGAGCATAAGGCATTATTCTGGCAAGGAGATTGACATAAAAATATTGGAAAAAATCATTGACTGCGCAAGGCTTGCTCCTTCTGCCAACAATATACAGCCCTGGGAATTCGTTGTTGTGACACAAAAAGAAAAGTTGGCAAAGATTGCAAATGCCGCTACCTATGGGAAATTCATAAAGCATGCTGCTGCGTGCATAGTTGTTTGTGGAAAAAAGGACAGCAAACACTTGATAGAGGACTGCTGTGCTGCTACCCAGAACATACTACTCGCTGCATGGAGCCTTGGCA
>CAYGWL010000023.1:0-2177 GCA_964353575.1 uncultured Methanosarcinales archaeon
GTCTTCTGCAGTGATTATTGTTTTGAATAGGTTCCTTATGTTTAGTTCTCTCAGAAAAAAGTTTGCTATGGCTCTTCGAGCGCTTGAAGCTATAGCAACTTTGACGCCTCTCTGCTTTAATCCTTTAATCAAGTCCAGAACGCCTTTTGTGGGCTTTACCTTTCCTTTCATGAGCTTGAGCAAGATTCTTTCTTTTTCCTTAGACATTTTATCATGCGTTGTATCCAGATCATATCTTTTTATGAAATCTTTGAACATGAATTTCTCTGTTGTCCCTGTGTATTGCTGTATTTCTTCTGAAGACGCCTTGATGTTGTATTTCAACATAACTTCTTTTTCAGCCTTTACATGAAATGGCTCGCTGTCAACTATCACTCCATCCATGTCAAAAATAACCGCTTCAATCATATTATTTTCTTTAAGATAATATTTCATTAATAAACTTATTGTTAGGGCACAAAACAGAAAGACATTTAAATAAGATATATTTAGCATTCTTTCATGGAAATAAAGGTTTTGGAAGAGACAAAGAACCGGCTGGTGTTTGAGATTCCGGGAGAGAGCCACACTTTGTGCAATGCGTTGAAGAGAGAGCTTTGGAAAGACCAGAACGTAAGGATTGCCACTTACAGCATAAAGCATCCCTTGATTGGAACGCCCAAGATGATTGTTGAGACAAGCCCTGGGAGCAGCCCAAGAAAGGTGCTGGCAAAGGCTGCCAAATCCCTAAAAGAAGAGGTAAGCGCTTTCAAGACTAGTTTTTCAAAACTAAAGTAAAAAATCCAAGATGAACCCGAAAGATGGACAGTTGCTCATAAAGCTTGCCAGAGACGCGATTTCTTCGATACTCATTAAAAGAAGAGTGGATGTCAGTGAAGACATAAAGAAAAAATTCTCAGAAAAATCAGGCGTGTTTGTCACGCTTTACAAAGGCGATGAGCTCAGAGGATGTATTGGGTATGTTGAACCAATATTTCCATTATGGCAGGCAGTTACCAAGGCAGCGCTGGCTGCTGCATTTGAGGACCCAAGGTTCCCAAAGCTTGAGAAGGTAGAGCTTGAAAATTTAAGAATAGAATTATCAGTGCTAACGCCTCCTGAGCTCATAAAGATTAAAGACCCAAACAAATACATGGACGAGATTGAGGTGGGAAAGCACGGCTTGATAGTTGAATTTGGCTACAACATAGGATTACTACTGCCGCAGGTTGCTACTGAGCATAATTGGGATGTTCCTGCATTCCTTAACAATACCTGCATGAAAGCAGGGCTGCCAATGGACATGTGGCGCAACCCCCATTGCAGAGTCAAAAGGTTTGAAGCCAAGATTTTTAAAGAAGAAATCAAGAAAGAAAAAAAGAATGAAAAATAAGAGGTGGTATGCCATGGGAGAAAGAAAAGAAGCTTTGTGGAGGATATTGGTTTTAATTGTTTCTGGAATAATACTTGGATTGTGGACACACCTCATAGGATTTTTAACACTCATCCACTGGCTGTATGCAATCATAACAGGAAAGAGAAGCAAGAACCTTGCAAAATTCAACAACTACTGGGTAACATTCAGCTACAGGTTCTACAGATACATTGGATTCTCAACCAATGAAAGACCATGGCCTTTTGAAGATTTTGGAAAGGTCATGGAAAAGACAGATATGAGGAAAACGCCTAAGAAATAGGATAAATCCAATGATTTCATTCAGATAACTTTAAATATCAAACAAGCTTCACCGGGCTGGGTGAGTTAACAGTGGTGAAGGATTTAGTAAAGGTTACCGATACTCCAGACATACTTGAAGACCTAAGAGTATTAGTAAGAAAAGGCATCCCTGTCTTTGCCCAGGATTTTGAACAATTTGGAAAGGATATCGTATGCTGCTTGTACTATGCTGTTAAGGCACAGCTGCCCAATTCTAATCTAATCTTCCTAAATGACTTCTACTCTGGTGATACATTTATTGGTTTTAAATGGTTAGTTGATTCTGATGATTTTGGAATAGGAGACAGCATTTCCCATCTTGTAGCCACACGCTATGAGCGGGGAAATGAAGATAATAATTATCAAACATCAATCATCATCAAAGATGACATGGCTTATGTAACCAGGTTGTCCAGAGCTGAAATTCTTGCAAGATGGAGTTTCATGAGGAATGTTTTACCTCAAGAAGAGTTTGAGAAAT
>CAYGWL010000024.1:0-2881 GCA_964353575.1 uncultured Methanosarcinales archaeon
TTAGTGGTTACAAAATGGAAAGATTTATATATTAGTCATAATTATTGGTAGTTAGATGTCAAAATGGTCTTAATCATTGGAAGATATAAAACAGAAATCCCATGTCTTACTGAGAAGGACAGAGGAAGTGGATATTTCGACCGGACTTATGAAGGATATTTCTTAAGAGAAGATGGTAAAGAAGAACTTTTACCTATGAATTTTGAGAGAGGAATATCTGAAGATGAGGTTTTTCCCATAGTTGACCGAATGAAAAACGTAAGGTGTGAACTGTACCAAGGTACAGCGATGTTTGCTGAATGGGAAAGGGATGACGAGGGATCACTTGACCAGATTGTGTATACCACTTATTCTCCATTTCTACCTGTAGATAAACTAGTACTCAACGACGCAGTTAGGGTAAGAACAGCCCACCAATTTATGCAAGCTGCACAACAGGAAGACTATGAAATGGCTGAAAAGGATTAAGGACATCATTAAGATTGTTGAAAAATAAGTTAGTTAAGCCTTTCTCTTGCTTCCTGAATAGAAGATATTGTTGACATCCACGTTCTTGTCTCCTGGCTTGAAGTCGCCTGTCCTCGCGCGGACATAGGTGTCGTAAGCTGCCTTTTTTTCAGGGTTTTCTTCAGGGCTTTCCTGTGACATGGCTTTTTGTTTTACTTCGCTTATTTTTTGGGAGTCAAGCTTTTGTTTAATCTCATTAATATTATTATCAATGACTTCTATCTTCTTTTTCAAGCCCATAATCTCTTTTCCTATTATGTTTATTGCCTCGTAAACCTCTCTGAATTCTTTGTAGAATTTATCATCAGCCATGTTCAGCGAATATTTAATTGGGATGTTTAAATAGTTTTCTATTTTCTGGAGAACAAGAAAACTTATAAAGGAGGACACTTTTGTTAATTTTTTTGGTATGCTTGATAATCCCAGTGAAACAGATATAAACCACCTTTTACTGAAGGATATACCTGATTTTGTTTATACAATTTCTCGTCTACCGCAAGGAGTTAATACCCAGGTTTATGGATACTTCCTGGGTGTGCTTAATGGACCTTTGAAAAATGCTCTTTCTGGTGGATATGAAGACATAAGGTTTCCTGAACACAGCATAAGACTTCCACAAGGTAAAGAAGATGTTATGCCTATGGGAGAAACCCTTTGTCAAAGAGTTTTGGATTGGATTATCTCAAATTCGGAAGAAACTCCCGAAGACAATGAAACGCGTGAAAAAAAGCAGATAAAATTTTTAATTCATTATGAATATTGGGGCAGGCAGCATTCCATACATTCCAAAAGCCTTAAGCAATGAACTTAGTGGAAATTCTTGGTTTTCATGCTGCCGCGGTTCAGCTATGTCAGGAACCAAAGGTTCCTTAGCACACTTAGAAACGCGAAGCGTTTCTGGTGCACCAGAAATTCGCGAAGCGAATTTCTTAGTGTGCTCAGAAATCGCTTTGCGATTTCCGACACGCTGAACTCATATTCTCCTCCCTTAACTCTTTAAAGGAAGGAGAATATGACCCTTGCCAAGGCAAGGGCGCGGCAGCTAGAGACTTTTTACAGAGCCTAAGCAATGAAAAGCTTTATAATTGGAATTGCATTACCTTTTTCTTAAGATGGACCAAAGAATGTCTTATGCTGGTTACATAATCCAGTTTGAAATACCTCCCTTCTCTGAAGAGGTGGAAAAACTGCCAGAGGAAATGGCTGAAGGTGTTTATACGGCTGTTTTAAACACAATTGTTGATACAGTGAATGCTGTTGTTCTTTCTAAAGGAAAGGAAGAGGTAATTCCTAAATTAGTGGCATGCGTTCCAAATGAATATGCTGTGCAGGTTGCTCTTAGCCTGCAAAAAGGAACAGACATTTGCGAAGATATTGCGCAGTGTGTGCGTTCAAGCCGCAGACCTTATGATGACTATTTAAGAATAATGTTTAACTACCTGAGATGCTTTGTTGATTAAGTAGTGCTTGGGAAGAGCAGCTTTGCTCAGGAAGGTAATTCTTAAAGAATTCAGTTTTAGTCCTCTACCTTTATTGCCTCTTTTGGGCACTGCACTTCGCATGCCTTGCAGCCGATGCATGCGCTTGGCTTTTTGACAACAACCTTTTCTTCTTCTTTTGCATAGACTTCCATTGGGCAGGTTTCTATGCACTTGCCGCAATTATCGCACTTTTCAGAATTTATTTTTGGCTCAGGCATTTTTATGCTTGTTCCTTTTTTGGTTGTTTCGCTTTAGAATTCTTTTTTTGTTTTGCCTGTTCCTTTTGCTCTTTTTGCTCTTTTTTTTCCTTTTGTTTTTTTTCTTTTTCCTTTGCTCCTTTCTTGACTTCTTCCTTCTCCTGGGCTTCCTTTGGCTCTTTCTCTTTTGATTCTATTCCTTTTTCCTCTGCCAGTTTCCTTTCTTCACCTTCTGTTTCTGCTTTTACTTCTGTTCCTTCCTTTGCTTCTTTCTCAGCTGTCTCCTCACTTTCCTTTGGTTCTTTCTCTGGCTCTTTCCCGGCTTCCATCTTGGCTTTTTTCTTTGCCCCCTTTTTCTCAGCAGAAGCCTCTTCCTCAAGCTCAAGCCTTTTTATTTCAAGCGCCTTTATTGGATACACTTTTTTTAGCCTTGTCCTGATGTCTCGCTGCAAGTTGTGGGACACCAGGCTTTTAACCAAGTCTTCATAAGTGAGCTTGCCTATTTCCTCCACTATGCTTTTCTGAAGTTCATCTGATAAAATTTTCAGGATGCGGCCCTTGGTCTTATACCTTGTCAGAAGAAAAGCCTTTATCCTCACCTTTTTTTTGTCTGAAGTTTCTGCTGTGAATGACATGTCAATTCTGTTGGTGTTCTTCCTCACAAGCCTTTTTATTGATGAAGGGCTGACTTCAAGG
>CAYGWL010000025.1:0-2149 GCA_964353575.1 uncultured Methanosarcinales archaeon
GGCTTATGATTTAAATAAAAAAGATGTTAAAATTCATACAAATTCTATGTGGGCAAGAACTTCTGAAGAAGCTCAAGAAGTGGCTAAAAGATTTAAAGAAGCAGGCGTAAATCAGTTAGTTTTAAACACAGACACTTTTCATGTTGAATATGTCCCTTTAGAGTTTGTGGCAAATGCGGCCAGAGCATGTAATAATGCCTTTGGGCATGTAGAGGTTCATGTTACTAGCACCAAAACAACTTATGATGCTGATGTTAAACTTGTTTATGATCTTGCAGGTTTATTAGGAGAAAGTGTTAGGACAGGAGTATCGGGAAGAGGCAAGGGATTTTTAGTTGCAAATTCCTTTTTTACAAGAATAGCTGAACACGCTCCTAAGCTAGAGGAATTAACAGAAGAAGAGTCAATATTGTATATGATTGGTAATTCTGATTATAGTTTTATGTCCCATCAAGGAATAGTTGTTGAACAAAAATGGTGTGACAGTTATGGAAGAGCAGCTGAAAACTTTAAAGATGACGAGTTTGTTAAATCAAGACCAAAGATTTCTCCTGCTCTAATTAAAGATGCGCATCGTTATCTTCCTGAGCCCGAACCCGCAGTTTTACCTGACGGCAGTTTAATTAAGGGTTGTCATTTCGAATTCTTAGAACATTATAAAGAATTAAGATATGGTAGATTTCCTCAAATGAGTTTAAAGAAGTTTAAAGCTGCGAGAAACTCTAGATTAAGGAATATTATTCCATTTGCCAAATTTATGGGTAAAATTTTTATTCCAGTTACAGGAGATAGACAGTTACTTGAACTTGCTGATGTTCCTTGTAATTCCCCTTTAAAACAAAGGGTAAATCTTGGAGCATTGACTTTTTGCAAATATTATTTATATGGATATTTGTTGTACGAAATTGGCAGCAGAATAGTAAGTTAATCCTCATAAGAATTTTAAAAAAAAGAAAAAACCAGCCATAAACTAAGCTGGCTAAAAAATCATTTAAAAACTTCTATGCCTATGTCTGATATCTCGGATTTCACGCTGCTTTTCTCGTCGTTTCTCAGCCTGCCCAAAATGTAAGGGCTCTTAACGCCTGTCATTATTGTTATAACTCTGACTTTCCCTGTAAAATCTTTGTTGATTCTTGCGCCGATGATTACCTGGGCTTCTGGGCTCAGGTTTTCAGTCACTAGCTTTCCTATATTGCTGAACTCTTCAAGCTTCAAGTCAGGCCCGCCTGTTACATGGACTAAAGCGCCTATTGCGCCTTTGTAGTCAACGTCAAGCAAGGGATGGCTCAATGCCTGCTGCACTGCTTCCTCAACTTTCTTGGTTGCATCAGACTCGCCTATGCCAATGACAGCAACTCCGCCGTTCTTCATAATAGAACAAACGTCTGCATAATCAAGGTTAATCAATGAAGGCAAGGTAATTGTTTCCACGATTCCTTTTATCATTGTGCTAACCAGTTCATTGGCAACTGCAAAAGCCTGCTCTATAGGCAGATTCCCGGCAATGTCAACAAGCCTATTATTGTCAATTACAATAACTGTGTCTGTCTGCTCTCTCAGTTCAGTAAGCCCAAACTCAGCCTTGTCAATTCTCGCTTTTTCGCATTCAAACGGCATTGTCACAACACCAATCACAACCGCGCCTGTTTCCTTGGCTTGCTGCGCAACTATCGGCATCGCGCCTGTTCCTGTGCCCCCGCCTTCGCCGCCGACAATAAAAACCATGTCAGCTCCGAATAAGGACTTCTTTATTTCAGAAAGCGCTTCTTTTGCCGCCTCTTTTCCTTTTTCAGGATATCCTCCGCATCCCAATCCTCTAGTCAATTCTTTTCCTATAAGGATTTTCTCGTCAGCTTTGGTTATGCTTAAATGCAGGGCATCTGTGTTCAATGCATAAATTCCTGCACCGTTGATTCCTTTGTTGAAAAGCCACGTTACTGTGTTGCATCCGCCGCCGCCGCAGCCAAAAACTTTTATATTGGCTTTCCCGGCTTTAAGCTCGTCAAAATTTATGCTGTGCGTAGATGCGTTTTCAATTGCTTCTTTTGCAAAATCAAGTGCCATTATCTCTTTTTAACCTCCTTTTTGTTTATTTTACTAATTTAAGTTCAGCGAAAGATTTATATACTTCCTTCGCTATCCCTTT
>CAYGWL010000026.1:0-1771 GCA_964353575.1 uncultured Methanosarcinales archaeon
ATTTTACATCATCCTCCTCGAGGCCGGCTACGCCTGCCCTGACCCTGAAATTGTGGCCTGCAGTAGCGCCTTCCACGGTTGTGTCTATGCTGAATTCAACTATAACCTCACCGGAGAGGCCCACCTCCTGTATATAAGAATCGTAGCCGTAGCCGGGCGTATAGCCGTACCCTGCCGAATTCCAGGAAACGTTCTGCTCGCTTAAGTTTGACTCATTGGTATAAGTCCCAAATCCAAAGCCATACCCATATGTACCACTGGAGGTGGCGTTGTTGACCAGGCTGGTTATGTTTATCATGTGGCAAGACTGTAAGTCGCCGTTTATTGAAGAGTTATACTGCAAAGTCTCAAAATCAAAGTAGCATATGTCTGTTGAGGACTCGTTAAGGTTTGTGAGAGGAATTGCTATAAAATCAAGGGGAACATGGTCTGTCGTGTGGATGTCTATGACCATCCTATAAGAATAAGTTCCGCCTGAAGCGCCCTGTGGATAAAACCCTATCGAAATGGCATTTGCAGGCCCTGAAAGGATGACTATTGATATTATAAGGAGGCTCAAAACCAGGGAAGCTATTTTTTTGTCTTTTCTTAAAACACGAGTATCCGGATAATAAGTCCTCATATTAGAGGCATTCATTAATATAATACCGCTGTTACATATAAATAGCAAGAGATAGATTATCTGACAGAGCATATATACTACATCTTAATTATCAACTTATCCTTCTTCTAAAAGCACTACACTGAGAAAAAATATCAGAACTCCTGAAAAAACTGCTATATATGGGCTTAAAATGCCTATTTCCTGAGTCCTCTGCCAGATAATTATACTGCCAATGAGAGCAATAATGCCTATAAAAATATAATCTCCTTTATTTGGCAGAGTTCCTTTCAAAAATGCATCTCCTGGAGGGTAAATCATATTGACAATCCCAAAAAATAACACAGCCAGAAAAAGATAGTTGGCGTTTATGAAAGCGGTAAAACCTGGAACAAACTGCCTTGAGAGAAGCAGAAGAATAAAAACAAGCAGGAAAAGCTGAAAGGTCCACCCCAACAATAGCCTTGCATAGTTCTCACTGTCTGAATATGCCAGATCGCTGAATCTTTGTCTTACCTTATGCCTTGCCGGCTCACCTATTCTTCTGTAAAACCTGCACCTGAGCTGATTTAATTTCTGCCTCAATTTCCAGACAAGGTCTGAAAAAGCGGTTTTCCTCGGAAAGTGGGTCTTGTAAAAAAGTGTAGGGTATTTTTTGCTGAGGAAAAACTTAAAGCGAGAATCTCTTCCTAGAGGAAAATAGAGAACAAAAACAATAACCCCTGATATAAAAGACACCCACAATAGCCTTTCGACCCATTCTCTAAAGGCATATGGATTATAGAGACAAAATACGACCGCTGCAGCAAGCAGAACAAGAGCAACAATAAAAACTTTTTTCACGATATCGCGAAAATCCGTGAGCCCCATAACTAAATAGAATTTAATCTGATTATGAAGCTCGTTGTCATGATTCCTGCCTACAACGAGGAGAAATCCATAGGCAAAGTAATCAGGGAGATTCCAAGGAAGATAAAAGGAATTAGCAAAGTGAAAGTTCTGGTGGTTGATGACGGCTCAACTGACAATACCGTAATTGAAGCAAAAAGGGCAGGCGCTGACAAAATCATCAGCCATAGGGTAAATATGGGTGTTGGTGCGGCTTTCTCGACTGGCCTTGACGGCGCACTTGGAATGGGCGCTGATATCATAGTGAACACCGACGCAGAC
>CAYGWL010000027.1:0-3903 GCA_964353575.1 uncultured Methanosarcinales archaeon
CCACGCATTTCCAATACTCTATGCAGAAAAACTTTGCACCAACGCCGCCTCCTCCGCCTCCTGCTGCTGTAGGAGAAGAATACCCTGTAACAGGCTCAGGCATGCATATGACATATAGATGAACCAGGTTGCTACTTGCACTCAAGCCGCCAGGGTCTGTTGCATAGAAATAAACCGTGGCATTTCCGCAGTAGTTCGGCTTTGGGGTAAAAGTGGGTCTGTGGGTTACAGGATTTATGCTTATGTCTATCTCTGGGACAATTGTTGATGAGTAAGTCAGTGGGTCATTGTTGGGATCAGCAAAGTAATCATCCAGGTCATAATACTGCAGGATTGTGTCCTCATTCCAGGTTATGTTGGGCAAGTTGAACCTGAGAACCGGCGGCCTGTTTTCAGCAAGGTTTATCCTGTCTGTTGCGTTTATGGTTTTGTACCAGATTGGCGTTGCGTCGCAGAAAACATTAAAGCTGATGTTGCCTGATTCATTGAATGTGCGGTTATACATGTAAAGCCTGCTTATGGAATTAAAGCTCATGTTCAAAGGCAAGGTGTAATTGATTGAGGTGTTGGACAGGTTAAACATTATCTGGCAGTAAATGCCTGTTCCATTAAGAACAGTCTTGTTGTAATAGCTTGAGTAGTTTGCGAAGAAATGCACGTTTGAGCTGACATACTTATATTGGCTTCCTCCTTGAGGGTCAGTGTCATCCCATATGCTAAGATTAGACACTCCCCATATGTCAAATCTCACTCTTGCACTGTCCTGGAGAACTATGCCACAGGAAGTGTTTGTCTCCCTCACGCTCAGGTTAACAGAATGGCTCCATATGTGCCTTGAATCAGGAGTGAAGTCTATGATGCCTGTTACAGGGTCTATGTCAAATACTGTTGTGTTGTCAAGGAACTCAACACCATTCTCGTCCCTGTCGCTGTGGTTTATATCCCACATGAAGCTCTGCCCTTCTGTCAGAGTGAAGTTTGTGTCATTAATCAGGATTTCAGGGGCATAGTGTATGCAGAAGCTCAGAGTGGCAGGACTTACAACTCTGCCTATAGGTGTCGGAGTATAAGAAAACAGGAATATATTAAACAGATTAATCAGTATGAATGCCAAGGCAAGAACTATGAGAGCCCTGTTGGAAACTCCTTTCCTGGATACCATCAGCTTCATCATCTTACTTCTTTTTTAAATTCTCCTCCTTAATCATATCAAGCGCCTTTAATTTCATGTAATCAGAAACAGAAAGGTCCATGGACTTTGCCCTTTTGAGTATGATCCTCTTGTGTTCACTGCTCACATAGACATCAATCTTGACCCTTTTATCTGACATGTAAAAAGCATGTAATTTACATGTATATAAAGTTTTTGGTATTTAGGATGCTCCTGAAAGCCCATTATAGTTCTCTATTGAATTTTTCCAGGCTTCTAAACCCTTTTAAAATAGAAAACAGCTTGCCCAGAGTAATAACCCAATCCAGCATCCACTGGCCTGGCTATGAGCTTCACTGCCCTTGACTCATTGCCCTTAAGAATGAAGTTGTTCTCAGAAACTTCAATAAAAGGACTCACATTGCCTGTGACAAACACCAAAACCTTCACTGGATTTTTCCTGTAGTTATCAATCCTTGCTGCCTTTTCCATGGTAGCTGTGTTTGGCAAAGTGCCAAAATCCAGCTTGTCAGTATCTCCGCTAAGACCAATGTTTGCTTCCTCAACAATCTCCAGGCTTATGTTTAATGACCTGATTTCTATGACTGAGTAAATGCTGTAAGCCATGAATGTAATTGTTGCGCCAAGAATGAATATTGCACACACAAGCAAAAAAAGCTTAAAATTCCTCAATATTTCACCCCTTCTTCTTGTTCATTATCCACACAATGTCTACAACAAGCACAAGTATTATTACAACCAACAAGCCAATTATAACATAAACATAGTTTATCCTGAAGGGCTTCTCAGCTTTTACAGCAGTTATTTCCCCAAGCTCTGTGGAAGAGTCACCATCATAATAAAGCTTTATCTTGAGCTTGTAAGTTTTTAAAGCAAGGTCTGGTACCTCCCAGAAAACAGTGAGATTCTTCTCAGTCCAAGGGCTTATGCCTGTGAGAGGAGTCATGAAGCTGGTTATAACACTGTTGTTATCGTGCATAAGAAAAACTTCTGAATAAAGGTCCTTTATCTCGTTGTTCCACATGCTCTTTAAAAGCATGTCAAACCGGTTTATTGTTCCTGGAGTAAGCACTTTCGTATAATTCAGTATGTCCACTCTCAGCTTTCCAACCCTGAAGGGGTCCTCAAAATAGGTCACATTTTCATCCCAATAAAGTTTTGCCTTTGCCACGTAATTTCCTGGCTTGTGCTTGTCCATGAGCCTCCTGCCGTAAAGCTCAAGCTTTTCACCGCTCTTCAGAGCATAATTCTGTGTCAGGATGGTTTCAATCTTGTTGCCATCCAAATCATATGTGTCTATAACTCCATGGATGCTGCTTATGTTCTTCCTGCCAAAGCTGTTAGCAATAAAAAAGAAGCTGGATGTCTCGTTTGAATTAACATCATTGGCAGTGAAGCTTGACTCAACATACTTTCCTGGATGAAAGACATCCACTTCAATGAAGGTTGAGCCAGCAAGAGCAGTTCCAACTGTGCCTGCTGCACCAACAATTTCCCTGAAACCCACACCAACCCTGTGATGCCCTGGCGTGATAAAAACAGTATCATCAGGAAACTTGAATCGGACTGTGAACATCCTGTCTGTGTCCTCTGCTGTTATAGTCTTCCTGCTTATGGTTGCATACTCGCTGAGGTAGCCACTTACATATACCTCAACATCCGTGCTGCTGCCTACTATTGCAAACTCAAAAGCAGGCTCAGAAAAAGGAATATAAGTTATCTTGTGAGGAGGATTATAAGCTGCTATGCCTGTTGCACAAGCCAATTGAACAAGCAAGAGCATTAATAAAAAAATAAGAAGTATTGAAACTATTATCTTTTTCATCTTTCCTGGTTACTGGAGTTAATGTTTTTTAGTTGAAAGCAGCTGTTTCCTTTGCATAAGTAGCTGTTATTACTGCGCTCTTTGAGCCTGAAGGAGCATTAGATGGAATGACAAACACGAAGTCAAACCTTAAGGTGCTGTTTCCAGGAGTGTTTCTTAGCTTGTCTGTTGCATTGCAAACTATTGTCGCTGTTGTTGCAAAACTTGTATAGCTTGCTGGTCTGGCTACTGAACACACATCCTCTCCAGTTGTTCCTACTCCCCATGCATCTGATGCGTTCCACTTGGCAACAACTCCTGAACCTCCTATAAAGTCAGCAGGTGTTTTGTCAAATGATATGTTTACAGAAAGATTGGTGTTTCCCTGATTAGTCAAGTTAAGACCACTTGAAACAGCGCCTCCCTCTCCTTCAAAAGGGTCGCCTGTGCAGTTGTTTACATCAGCGCCAACAAAAAATTCGCCTGTATTTCCAGCACTGTCAATAGTGCATCCTGGCTTTCCACCATCAACCATTCCCTGACTCCAGTTAAGTCCTCTAGGCGTCCAGTTGGCACTTGAAAGCTCAACAATAGACAGGTTAACAGTTGCTGTTGCAGATGCCATAGCATTGATTAAGGGAACAAACACCTTTGGAGCCTTTGCGCCAGTAATCATTGTCAGGCGTGTCATTCCAACCAGTGTTCCTCCAAAAGAAACAATTATTGCTGCTATAAGGATTACTGCCAGTGTGCGGTTTGGAAGGTCATCCATTATCCACCACCTCCGGGAACTGCTGCAGGCGGAATTTGCTGCGGCAGCACTTCGAGTGCAAGGGTTGCTGATTTTGGCTCTGAAGCTGGCTGGCTTGTTCTGACAATATTCTCAACAATACTTAGAGTCATCCAGGTTCCAAGAACAGAAATAACC
>CAYGWL010000028.1:0-12285 GCA_964353575.1 uncultured Methanosarcinales archaeon
ATTAATGGAAAGAAAATAACAAGCCCCTCATACCTTGTTACAAAAAGCGCTGAAGAGAAGATAAGTGTTTCACCACTTTTGGAAGAATTAGCACAGGAGCAAACCAAAGGAGCTGAAAAGAAAAAATGAAAAGAAGAACAGACATAAGATGGGGAATAGCGCACATCTTCTCTAGCTATAACAACACAATAATACACATAACAGACATAACAGGAACAGAAACCCTTTCAAAAGCCTCAGGAGGAATGGTTGTCAAAGCAGACAGGCTTGAAAGCTCGCCAACAGCTGCAATGGCTGCTGCCAAAAAAGCAGCAGAAGAAGCAATGGAAAAGGGGCTGACAGGCATACACGTGAAGATAAAGGCGCCTGGCGGACACAACGGACCAAGCAACCCTGGACCCGGAGCCCAAGCAGCAGTGAGGGCGCTTTCAAGAATGGGTCTGAGAATAGGAATAATAGAGGATGTCACGCCTGTGCCGCATGACGGATGCAGGAAAAAAGGAGGAAAAAGGGGCAGGAGGGTTTAGAATGAAGCTTAAATTATCAAGCCAATCAAAGGAAAAGATGAGTTTTGTGCTAGAAGGCTCTGATGTGAGTTTCGCAAACGGCCTGAGAAGATGCGCAACAGAAGAAGTTCCTGTAATGGCAATAGACACCATTGAATTCAGAAAAAACCTTTCAGCGCTATACGACGAAATATTAGCCCACCGCCTAGGACTTGTTGTTCTCAGCACAGACCTCAAATCATACAATCTTCCGGAGAAGTGCAAGTGCAAGGGAGCTGGATGCCAGAGCTGCCAGCTGAAACTAATCTTAAAAGCAGATGCAAAAAAGGACCGCTATGTATACGCCTCGGAAATAGAATCAAAAGACCCAAAGGTAAAACCTGTTTATCCAAACACCATAATAGCAAAACTGCTGAAAGGGCAGAAGCTTGAACTGGAAGCAACAGCAGTGCTGGGCAAAGGAAAAAACCATGTTAAATGGTCTCCTGGACTTGTGCACTACAAATACGAGCCGGTAATAGAAATAACAAAGATGCCTAAAGACCCTGAAAACGTGGCAAAGATGTGCCCGCAAAATGTTTTTGAGGTAAAAAACAAAAAGCTGGAGATAAAAAAAGACAAGATACTGGACTGCCACCTGTGCGGAGCCTGCGAAGAGGCGTCAGAGGGAGCTGTAAAACTCAACGAGAACCCGCAGGATTTCGTATTTTACATTGAGAGCTGGGGGCAGCTTAAACCAAAAGACATAATGATTCAGGCTGCAGCAGAATTTTCGCAAAAGCTTGAAGATTTTGAAAAGGCAGTCACAAGTAAGTGAATCCTCGCATAAACGCAAACTGACAATCAAACAATGCGGGGGTGGCAGAGCCTGGTCAATCCAAAACCTGGTTTCAGACAAAAACAGGATTTGGGGCTGGATGCGCAAGGTTGAGGACCTTGTCCCTTAGTGGGTGCGCGAGTTCAAAGCAAGCTTTTTGCAAGCAAGGAGCTTGACCAAAAAGTTGTGAAATCCTCGTCCCCCGCATAAATCATAAGAAAAATGAGAACAGGACCAACAAATGAAGAACTGAAGCGCCTTATAGAAGAACTCAGGAAAAAGGCTTATGCAGACAATACTCTAATCTGGCGCAGGATAGCGGATGACCTGTCAAAGCCAACAAGGCAAAGGAGAACAATCAACCTGTCAAGGATAAACCTATACACAAAACAAGATGAAACAGTCATAGTTCCTGGAAAGGTCCTGTCCTCAGGCGAACTTGACCACAGCCTCACAATAGCTGCGTGGAAGTTTTCAGAACAGGCAAAACAAAAAATAGAAAAAGCAAACTCAAAAGCAATCTCCATAGTGGAAATAATGAAAGAAAACATAAAAGGCAAGAGGATAAAAATCATAGGCTAAAATGATAATTGACGCTAAAGACCAAGTGCTCGGAAGATTGGCAAATTTTGCCGCAAAAAAGGCATTATTAGGAGAGAACATAGACATAATAAACTGCGAGAAAGCAGTCATAACCGGCAGCAAGCCGTACATACTCAGGAAACACAAGCGCAGAAAAGGATTAGGACAGCCGACAAGAGGACCCTTTTTCCCGAGAAGACCTGACATGTTTGTAAGAAGAGTTGTAAGAGGAATGCTGCCCTTTAAAAAAGAAAGAGGAAAAATTGCTTACTCAAGGATTAAATGCTACATTGGAGCTCCGGAAAAGCTAACAGGAAAAATACTTAAACCAGAAAAAGCCCACATATCAAAGCTTACGAGCCTAAAATACATGTATGTTGAAGAACTTTGTAAACTATTAGGTGCAAAATGGTAGAAAAAATAGTTGTTGCTTCAGGAAAAAGAAAGAAGGCGATAGCCAGAGCAAGAGTGAAAAAAGGAAAAGGAATCATAAGAATAAACAAAAAACCCTTGAGCAGGTTAGAGCCGGTAATAGCCAGGGAAAAGATAATGGAAGCAATAGAGCTGGCAAAAGACCACGCAAAAGAGCTTGACATAGACGTTAATGTTGTAGGAGGAGGAATCATGGGGCAAGCAGAGGCATCAAGACTTGCCATTGCCAGAGCCATACTTGAATTCACAAAGGACAAAAAACTTGAAAAGGCATATCTGGAATACGACAGGCACCTGCTTGTAGCTGATGTAAGGATGAGAGAGGCAAGAAAGCCCAACACTGCCGGAAGCGCAAGGGGAAAAGTGCAAAAGAGTTACAGGTGAGCAAATAAATGATAATACCAATACGCTGCTGGTCTTGCGGAAAGCCAATAGCCCACCTATGGGAAGAATACAAGGAAAGGGTTGACAAGGGAGAAAACAGGAAAAAGGTTTTGGATGACCTTGGCTTAGAAAGATACTGCTGCAGAACCATGTTCCTGGGACAAGTTGACCTCATAGACAAGGCAGCACAATTCAAGAAGTTTTAGAAAAAAGTGTTATAAAAAATAACTTAATTTTTATTCTTTCATTAGTTAATGCGTTCTTCTTATAATTCATCAAAGACACCAAAAGTAATAAAATTTAAATAAGGTCATTTGTTCCTAGCACACAAAATGGATTTTAACACCGCAGCCAAGAAATGGCAGAAGAAATGGAATGAGAACAAGGCATTTGAAGTAAAGGAAGATACAAAGAAGAAAAAGTTCTACTGCCTGGAAATGTTTCCCTATCCTTCTGGGAAGCTCCACATGGGGCACACAAGGAATTACTGCATAGGAGATTCCTTTGCCAGATACAAGAGAATGAAGGGCTTTAATGTTCTATACCCCATGGGTTACGACTCTTTTGGACAGCCTGCTGAGAATGCTGCAATAAAAAACAAAACACATCCTAAAGAATGGACAGAGAAATGCATAAGCCAGATGGAAGAGCAGCAGAAAATGCTGGGCTTGAGCTATGACTGGAGCAGAAAATTATCAACTCACACTCCAGAATACTACAAATGGGACCAGTGGATATTCCTGAAACTGCATGAGAAAGGGTTGGCTTACAGGAAGAAATCAGCTGTTAACTGGTGCGGAAAATGTATGACTGTGCTTGCAAATGAAGAGGTTGTCAATGGAGGATGCTGGAGATGCGGCTGTGAAGTTGAGATAAAACAGCTTGAACAATGGTATCTCAAGATAACAGCTTATGCAGAAGAACTGTTGAATGACCTGGAAAAGCTTGAGCACTGGCCTGAAAGGGTAAAGGTAATGCAGAAAAACTGGATAGGAAAAAGCCAGGGCACACTGGTTGATTTCAAGCTCAAAGACAGCCATGATGTGCTGCAGATATTCACAACAAGGGCAGACACACTTTATGGAGTTACATTCATGGTATTTGCGCCAGAGCACCCAAAGGTCATGGAATTTGTCAAGGGAACAAAATACGAAAAACCTGTAAAGGATTTCATAAAAAAAGTTGTAATAAAGGAAAGACTTACCAGAACAGATGAGGAAAGAGAAAAAGAAGGAATGTTCATTGGAAAATACGCCATAAATCCCATGACTGGAGAAGAAATACCCATATACATAGCAAACTTCGTGCTAATGGAATATGGCACAGGATTCATAATGGCAGTTCCAGCGCATGACCAGAGGGACTTTGACTTTGCGAAAAAATACAAACTCCCAATAAGGCTTGTTATAAAGCCAACATCATGGGAGCTTGACCCTGAAAAGATGTCCCGAGCTTATACAGATGAGGGAATGCTTGTAAACTCAAAACAATTTGATGGAATGCCCAACAAAGAAGCAGCAGAAGAGGTGACAAAATACCTTGAAAAAAAAGGCTTGGGAAAAAGGACTGTGCAATACAAGCTAAAGGACTGGCTGATATCAAGGCAGCGCTACTGGGGAGCGCCAATACCAATAATCTACTGCGACAAATGCGGCATAGTGCCTGTTGCTGAAAAAGACCTTCCTGTAGTCCTTCCAACAAACATAAAATTCACCAAAGAAGAAAACCCGCTTGAAAAATCAAAGGAATTTATAAATACGAAATGCCCAAAATGCAAAGCAAATGCAAGAAGAGAAACAGATACCTTGGCAACGTTCTTCAACTCCTCATGGTATTACCTGAGATACTGCAGCCCGGGAAATGAGAAAGCTGTTTTTGACAAGAAGGCAGTAAAATACTGGATGCCAGTTGACCAGTACATAGGAGGAATAGAACACGCAATCCTGCATTTGCTATACTCAAGGTTCTTCACAAAATTTTTGAGAGACACTGGCTACTTGGATTTTGACGAGCCATTCTCAAAACTATTGTGCCAGGGCATGGTGCTCAAAGAAGGAAAGGTTATGTCAAAATCAAAAGGCAATGTAGTTGACCCTGGAGAAATGATAGAAAAATATGGCGCAGACACACTAAGATGCTTTGTGCTCTTCGTTGCCCTGCCTGAAAAGGAGTTTGACTGGGATGACAAGGGAATAGAAGGAACCCACAGATTCTTGAATAGGTACTGCAAGCTGGTTGATGAAACAGAGTTTTCCTTGAAAAAAATAGACAAAAACAAGCTCAACAGCAAGGAAAGATACATACTCTCAAGACTCAACGCAAGCATAAAGGAAGTAAGCCAGAATATGGAAGACATAAAACTAAGCCTGGCTATAGGTTCAATAATGGAGTTCATAAACAAACTAAACGAGGTAAAAGAATTCTTAAGCCAGGATGTCATAACTGAGTGCATAAAAAAATCAACACTCATGCTGGCACCATTTGCACCACACATGTGCGAGGAGATATGGGAGAGTTTTGGCAACAAGGGCTTTGTCTCACTGGAAAAATGGCCCAATGCAGATGAAGGCATGATAGACAAAAAGGCAGAGACATGTGAACACATGATTGAAGACACAAGAAAAGATATAAAGGAAGTTATGAAATTAACAAACATAAAGCCCAAAAAAATAACCCTTTTCGTCAGCGATTCATGGAAATATGAGCTTGTCAGGAAAACAAAGAAGGAGCTGGAAAAAACAAGGAACATGGCTGAGATAATAAACAAGGTTGCTGAAAAGGAGAAGAGAAAGGACGCTGCCTACATAATCACCAAGATGATAAAGGGAGCTCTCAGCTTTGAAGAAGTGCTTGACCAGCACACAGAACGCTCTGCCTTGGAAGAAGCAAAGAAAGAGCTGGAAAAAGAATTCACAGCAGATATAGAAATCACAAAGGCGGAATCATCAAAGGAAAAGAAAGCTTCAGCAGCACTCCCAGGAAAGCCGGCCATACTGGTGGAGTGAGAAAATAAGTAAAGTGGCTATCTCTTTGTTTTCTTAGATTTACTGTATTTGTGGAATACATAATAAATCAAACATGAAAGCAAATACAGAGGAGTCAGTAATAAAAGAGCCTGGTATCTGACAACATTATACCCATAACTAAGGCAAATCTCGCAAAAGGGGCATGATGGATTAGGAGCACATCCTGTCCTAAGCCAAACAGTATCACTGAAAAACACGATGCCCACAACAGATACCAACAAAACTAGAAGAACAGTAATCATAACCTTAGCAAAATTAAACTCAAGAAACTTTTTCCAATTCATATTTTATTTTAAATGCGAATGTATATTTAAATTTATTTAAAATTACAAACGAAATTGAAATTAAGTGTAAATTAAGTTTAAAGAAAGTGGGCAAGCACGCCCTGAAATGACTGCTTACAAAGCATTGAAGTTTTACCCTGACTGCTTCTTAGCGCTGTGATTCCATAAGCATTAGCATAAACGGTTATAGCTGCTCTGTTCCCAGTCTGACTAGGTTCCCATAGATGTTAATCCTACGGGACATCGCCTCATTGTTGCAGCCAAGACCCCAAGACCTTGCAAACAATGCTTCCAAGGCTTCGACCCCTCATACGCCCATTTAAGGTAACAGGGTAGGGCGGGCACCCCGGTCTAGCTTACCCATGAAGGAGTAACAAAAGGGTGTTTTTAAATCTTTTGGTAGTTCTATTCAGAAGGCTGCGCCTGGACGCAAACAAAAGACTCAAGATGAGAGTATGGAATGGTGAATTCAAATCTTGTGCCTTTTCCAAGCTCGGTTTCAACGCTTATTGTTCCTCCATTCCTCTCAACAAACTCCTTGACCCCCCACAAACCAATGCCGTGCTGTGTTCCGTCATGCTCTTTTGTTGTTGCTCCTTTCTCGAACAAATGTTCCAAAAGCTCTGGTCTTATGCCAAAGCCGTTATCCTTAATCGTTACAATGTATAGCCCCTGTTCTGCAGGACTCGAAGCCCCTTTTATAGAATTATGAGGTACTCTCTTTTCAGGAGACCCAAATACACCAATATGCTTCCAAAAATTTTTATCCTCCATGCGTGAAGTAACATCATTTTCTAGGTTAAATGCGTGCTCCCTGGCATTCCATACCAAAGGAAGGACCGCATAAGTCAGGTAATCCTGTCTTGTCCTGATTGGTTGAATCTTTCCATAAATAAGTTGTATTCCTTCCTGTGCCAAAGAAGGTGATGCACTAATAAAGAAGCTGTTTATATCTTCAGGTAAATAATACTCTCCTCTTTGGAATTCTGGGGAGAACACGCGATTGGCTGCGTAAAACAGAATTCTAAAGCAGGTATCTAGATGCAACGCCCTTTTCTCTTGATCTGGAGTTAATTCTGCAACACCGAGCAGAGCTTCAGTAAGGGGAATGTAGCTTGCAATGCTCTCAAGAGTTTCATAATAATCTGAAGCTAATTTATCAACAGTTTTTCTTGGGAAATTCTTCCAGTAAGACTTATGGATAATGCTCCTAGCGCTTTCTGCCAGATGCACGCTTAATTGCAGTAAATTATGAGCATATGCTCTCTGCATGGTATTTTTAAGTGCTTCTTCTTCTAGTCTGTCTCTCCACTCTTTCTTTATTCCAGGTTCTGGAGATAGAAATGAAAGGGCGCCAAGCACTCCCTGCAAAGGACTTTGTAGAGAGTGAGCCTCAAGTGTTAGAAAATCATTCAGGGAATCTTCTACAGGGCTGTGCAATTCCTTGAATTTCCTTGTAATATCTTCCGGCTGGAATTGCAATTGATACTCATTCATGTGAGAAAGGTTTTGGAAATTAATTTATAAATCTTTCTATAGGTAACTACTTATAAATAACAAAAAAGAATTAGATAATATCTTCCTCAGCAATGACCATGAAGTCGCCAGTAGCAATAACTGAGCTGAAGGGTATTAGTATGTTGCCTTCCTTGTCCCTTTCAAGCTGGAGCTTCTCAGTGTATGGAGTTGGCTCATTCAGCACCAAGTGTATGAGCTCACCTGAGCCTGCCTCAAAGATTATGTCTCCAACAATGCCGAAGCGCCTGCCGGTTTTGCTAACAACTACCTTGCCAATAAGCTCTTTTGAGAATCTCTTATCTTTTTCAGCCATTTTCCCACCTTTAGACTTTACTCTTCAGTACTTAAAACCACCGTAACTAAAACATTAGTTAGACAAGCTTATATATAAATCTTGCGGAAATACAGTGCTGTAAACAAAAGATTTAATAAAAATGCTTGATTCGCTTTAGCAAGGAGGCAACATGAAAATAAACAAGCGCATAAAGGACGCCAAGCTCTCTATTGCAAGCATTACTGAGCTTGCCCAAAAAACGCCTGGATGCATAAGGTTTGACATTGGGCAGCCAGATTTTGACACTCCTCTGCATATCAAGGAAGCCATAAAAAGGGCGTTAAAGGATGGAAAAACAGGCTATGCCCCTCTTCTGGGAATACCTGAGCTAAGGCAGGCAATTGCTGAGTATGAATGCGCGAAAGGAATTTATGTGAATGAAAAAAATGTTGCTGTGACCAATGGAGGGTTGAACGCTATTTTTGATGTTTTTCTGACAATGCTTGAGCCGGGTGATGAGGTAATACTTCCTAATCCTAACTGGTGCATTTATGAGCTTATGCTCACTTCATTGAACATAAGTTTTAAGCCAGTGGCTTACATCAGGAATTCTGAACTTGATGAAGTTGCGCTCCTGGATGCTATTAATGAAAGAACAAGGATGATACTTGTCAATTCTCCTTCAAACCCGACAGGAGAAGTCCTTGACAGCAAAACCCTGGAAAGGATTGCAAGCATTGTTAAAGAGCATGGCTTGGTAGCGCTTTCAGACGAGGTTTATGACCGAATTTTATTTGACGGCATCACTGCCCCATCAATCCGGCAGTATGTGCCTGAAGACACAATAATAATCAATTCAACATCAAAAACATATGCAATGACTGGTTCAAGAGTTGGCTGGCTAGTTGCTCCTGAAGAAGTTGTCAATGAACTGAAGAAAGGTATAAGGGCAACTACTGGCTGCGTCAATACCTATGCCCAGTACGGAGCGCTTGCGGCATTAAGGAGCGACCAGTACTGTGTTGAAGAAATGAGACAGGAATATGAAAAAAGACTAAATGCAATGAAGGAAAGAATCTCGCACATGGGCTGGAAGTGCCCGGATGTAAATGGAGCGTTTTACATGTTTCCTGACACAGGAAAGGACTCCTGGACATACGCTGTTGACCTGATAAAAATTGCAGGGGTCTCGCCTATTCACGGAGAAGCCTTTGGTAGCGAAGGAAAGACAAGCCTTCGTTTTTGTTTTGGCTCTGCAAACATTGAACACATAAACCAGGGCTTTGACAGGATTGAGACGCATGAAAAAGTGAGATACCAAAAGATTTAATAAAAAGCATGCACTTCCATGGCAAAAGTGATTACAATGGATTTGCAAAAAAGATTCGAGCTCATAAAAAGCGTTGGGGAAGAGATAGTTACAGAGGAAGAGCTATATGAACTTCTTAAAACAAAGAATAAACTGATTGCGTATGATGGTTTTGAGCCATCTGGAAATATCCACATAGCCCAGGGCGTTATGAGAGCCATAAATATTAACAAGATGACCAAGGCAGGCGTGAAGTTCAAGATGCTTGTGGCGGACTGGCACGCCCAGGCGAACAACAAAATGGGCGGTGACCTTGAGAGGATCCAGACAGTTGGCAAGTACTTCATCGAGGTGTGGAATGCCTGCGGCATGGACCTGGAGCATATGGAGTTTGTGTGGGCTAATGACCTTGTTGCTGATAGGGACTACTGGAAACTTCTCATGCGCATTGCCATGAATTCCACTATCCAGCGCATTGTGCGCTGCGGCACTATCCTAGGAAGAAAGGAGAGCGAGATGAGGCAGGCATCGCAGATACTGGCTCCATTGATGCAGTGCACAGACATTTTTCGCTTAGGTGCAGACATAACACAACTTGGAATGGACCAGAGAAAAGTCAACGTACTTGCAAGAGAGATTGGTCCTGGCCTTGGCTTCTGGAAGCCGGTTATTGTGAGCCATCACATGCTCATGGGGCTTGGAAAGCCTGTAAGTTCTGAAAAAGCGGCTACTGAGAGGGCAGTTGACCTTAAGATGTCTAAATCAAAGCCTGACTCAGCCATATTCATGACCGACACTGAAGAAGATATAAAGAGGAAAATGAATATTGCCTGGTGCCCTGAAAAGCAGATTCATGAAAATCCTGTGCTTGAATACTACCAATACATAATATTTGAAAGATTTAACAAGGTTAAGATTGAGAGGCCTGATAAATTTGGAGGAGATGTAGAGTTTGCAAGCTTTAAAGAGCTTGAGGAGGACTTCGCGAAAGGAAAAATACATCCCTTAGACCTCAAAAAGGCTGCTGCTTACCATGTCAATGAACTAATCATGCCTGTAAGAAAGCATTTTGAAACAAACAAAAAGGCGAGAGAGCTTTACGAGTTTGTAAAAAAGCAGGAAATAACAAGATAACAAAAACCGCACTATTCCCCGGACTAAAGTCCGGGGTTTTTTACGTGCGGTTTTTGGGATTAAAAATTTCGCACTGAAGTGCGAGGTTTTAAACCTACGAAATTTTTAATAAAAAAGAGAAAAATGGATATCGAACTGGCAAACTTTGCTTTAAAGCAAGCCATGAAATTCTCGAGCTATGCAGAGGTAAGGCTTGAAGAAAGCTCTGGAGACAGCTTCCTTCTAAAGAACGGAATTCTTGAAGAAGCAGGATTTGAACAATCACTTGGCTTGTCAGTAAGAATGATTGTCAATGGAGCAAGCTGCTTTGCTTCACTAAACAATATCACAAAGGAAAGGATAAAAAAGCTCATACAAGAAGCTAAAAAGGTAAAGAGTAAACTGAACAAAAAACTGGAGCTGTCTGAAGAAAGTGTCCAGAAGCAGGAGTATGAAGTGAGACAGAAAATAAAACTAGAGGATGTTTCAGCAGAAGAAAAGCTCATGGCCCTTTTGAACATAGAAAAAATTGTTTTAGGAACAAAAATAGATGTTCCCGGAAGGCACTTCTTTCTCAGCGACTGGGTAACAAAGAAACACTATATAAACAGCAACGGCACAGTCATAAAGGCAAAAATTCCCAGAGTGAATTTCAGCTATTACATAACCATAAAGGCAAATGGAAAACTCAGTCAGAGATACTGGCAATACGGAGCAGCAGGAGGCTTTGAAAAGGTTAAACAGTGGAATCTTCCCAAGCTCATTGAAGAAGAGATTAATGCAGCAAAACAAAATCTGACCAAAGGCATTAAGGCTCCTGCTGAAAAAATAGATGTTGTTGTTGCACCACAGGTAACTGGAATAATCGTGCATGAGAGCACAGGGCATCCCTATGAAGCTGACAGGATAATGGGAAGGGAAGCAGCGCAGGCAGGAGAGAGCTTTGTAACAAAGCAAATGCTTGGAACAAGAATAGGAAGCGATGCTGTGAATGTTGTTGATGACCCTACTGTGCCAAACAGCTTTGGTTTCTATCTTTATGATGATGAGGGCGTTAAGGCAAGAAGAAAGATCCTCATAAAAAACGGAACAATAAATGAGTTCCTGCACAACAGGGAAACAGCCAAGAGCTTTGGAATGAAAAGCAATGCTGGTGCAAGGGCTGTTACCTTTGACAGAGAGCCCATAGTAAGGATGTCAAACACATTCATGCTTCCAGGAAACTTTACAGAAGAAGAACTTATAGAAGGCGTTAAGAACGGTGTTTACATAAAAAACTTCATGGAATGGAACATAGACGACAAACGCTTTAACCAGAAGTATGTTGGCGCAGAGGCGTATTTGATAAAGAATGGAAGAATTGGGCAGCCAGTTGTAAAGCCAACCCTGGAAATAACAACACCAAAGCTTTACAGCTCCATAGATGCTGTTGCGAAGAACGTTGAGCATCATGCAGGAAGCTGTGGAAAAGGAGAGCCTATGCAGGCAATACCTGTGTGGTTTGGAGGGCCGTCATTCAGGATGAGGGGGATAATGCTGTCAAAATGAAAACTATTGACTACATAAAAAATGGACTGAAGAAGATAGGTGCTGATGATTTTGTTATTGAGCATAGCGACGGTAAGAGCACCCAAATAAAATTTGCAAACAACCAAATTGTTGAAAACACCACCTGGCTGTCAACCAACATCAGCATTTTCGCTGTCATAAAAAAAAGAGTAATCAGCACGGTGATAAAGGATTTAACAAAAGAATCAGCAGAAAAAGCAATAAAAAAGATAGCGAAATCAGCAAAGATGGTCGAGCCCAACAAGGATTACATGGGCATTGCCAAAGGACCTTTCAAATACAGGAATATGGAAGGCTGCTTTGACAAGAAAATTGAGAGTGCGGATACAGACAGAATGGTGGAAGCAGCTGTTAACAAAGCATTGCAATGCGGTGCGAAAAGGGTTGCTGGAGTTCTTGAGAGGTCAAGCGGAGAAATTTTATTAATAACATCTGGCGGGGTTGAGGCAGTTGAAAAGGGAACGCACCTCT
>CAYGWL010000029.1:0-5613 GCA_964353575.1 uncultured Methanosarcinales archaeon
AACCTGTTAATGTAATAACATCATTTGGATTTAGAACTGGGTTGTGATATTCTGCATTCGGATACTCGAAATTGCAGCTGAATTCACCAACCTCTAATGTTGTATTTACATCACACTTTTTTTCTCTAACCTCTCTTGCCATAGGGATCTGAGTATACAAGAAATCTGAGCATAGCACCTCCTCCAAAACCTTATCAGGCCCTTCAATTGATGCAACACACCCTTCAGACTCAATTTTTAGTTCCATTCTAACTCCAATACCCATTAATCCATTTAAGACAATCAATCACACCCTCAGTATAGTCAAACCTTGACCTGTAATCCACCAACCCCTTAAATGTTGCATTAGCTGGTGCCATTGACACATCACTCCTAAGTAAAGCAGGTATATCACTCAAATCATGACCAATCATCCCAATCTCACCACCCTTGGTTTTCTTGTAATGCTCAATACCTGTCCCCTTGGTGACTCTATCAGGTAGACACCACAAAGTATGATTCTCAGAGATAAAGACCCAATGATAGGGGTTTAGCTCTGCCAGAACTTCTCCAACAGCCGCAGCCTGTAGAGCATGTCTCTTGCCATTGCTAATACAATACACGCCTGCGCTGAACTGTCTTTCCTGCTCAAAGTACAAGCCATCACTGATCCCTGCTTTCATCATATGGTGCGTTGTGCCAACCAGAAAATCAGGAAGCACAACCTCAGGTGCCAAAGCTTCCAGGATTTTCAATTGGTTACTATTAGCATCATATTCTCCAATAAACGACCCATACTCACCAATAACTGAACAGGAAACATTTAGAATTGATGCAATAGCTGCGAGCTCACCACAACCTCTACTAGAGTTCAATCCAAATCTTAAACCCCTGTTTTCATTGTCCAAAATAGCAGTTCGCACCTCAGATACACTTGAAGTAAACCTCTCAATATCTGCAAGATGGGACTTACCATCAATCAGGCAACCATCAATATCTGTGAAGACAATCATAGCACACCTTCAATAAAATCTATTAAGCTTTGTGGTCTACCTGCTACATGAAAGCAAGCCACATTTTTTGATAGCCAGTGAGCATACTCTATACGTTTTTCTGACAACAGCAAAGTATCAAGGCTTGGCGCCAGGTACCTATAGTCTCCAATAAAAGCTGTAGCACCCCTCATTGACCTGCTCAGCTCCTCTTGCATATGCCAGAAAGCCTTATCATGATCCCACTCTTCAACACAAACATTGTCATCATTATTAACAGTTGGATAAACAAGAATAGAAAGCTTTGCTTGCTCAGTCGTGTTGAACATCTCACCTGCATGGACAAGTCCGGACAAAGAATATCTATCCTGCTGCCAATCTTTTCTAATTCTCAAATACTGAATACCCCCAACAATGAATTCATCCTGTAGCAGAGTTCTTTCATCTGAGATGAAATTGTAGCCCAACTCACCCATTGCCATGGCCAGCCTTGTTTTGCCCAGATCAGGCATTGCTCCAAAAAACACAATCCCCTTATCATCAATGGCCGCGGCAGAAGAGCTCAACGAGTAAACGCCTCTCTCTTCACAGGCCCTCCTCAGTGCATAGCCTGCCATAGCAATAATCTCTTTTGAATCAACTGATGGAACACAAATATCAGGATACTCAAACCTCAACTCATCCTGCAAACCAACTGCAGTAACAGTTGCATCCACTGGCCTATCATAATCCTCCTCAACATGCGCTAAAGGAATATACTGTCTTATGAACAGATGCTCAGCATCTTCAAAACCTCTCACCCTCACGCTAGCGCCAGCAGACATTATTATCATAATCCCACCAATATCCTTTCATATGACTTTACCAATTCCTCTATCTTCTGGTTCCATGTCCAGGACTCCTCAATACTTGCCCGTGCATTCACCTCAATTCTAAACCTATACTCATCATCAAAAAGCAGCCTGCTGAGCTGTGTAGCCAGGTGATCAGCATCTTTTGGCTCTGCCATCAGTCCATTTATTCCATGTTGCAGAAACTCAACCATCCCACAGCAATTTGAGGTAACAACAGCTTTTGCACACGAAGCTGCCTCAAGCATTGTTGTAAGTACCCCTTCTCTTGCAAAGGAGGGAAAACAAAAAACCTTGCCTGCATTATAGAATCCAACCTTTTTATCTTCAGGCAAGTAACCAATGAAATCAATGTTCTCCCAAACACCAAACTCACGAGCCAACATTTTCAATCGCGGTTCATCTGGCCCTTTACCAGCTATCACTATCTTGATATCTGGTTTTGTCTTTTTAATCTTGCTAACAGCCATGATTAGATACTCTAAACCCTTTATCTCAATAAGCCTCCCAATATAACCAATGTCAAATTCGGGCTTTGCATAAGTTGGCACAAAGTGGCTCTCATCAATGCCATTATGGCATGTTATCACATTCTTTACCTGGTACATCCTCTGCCAGCCTCTTGTAACAAAATCAGCAACACTCACAAACCCCACAGGTATCTCTAGATTCCTAGCATAAAGTTCAGAGTAGTATTCAGGAAATCCATGCAGGTGAAGTACATTTCTGCATCCTTTTGGAAGCACGATCCCATCAGTTGAATAATGAGTCGCAACCAAATCAAACTCATTTGAATCATAGAACCCTTCAGTAAGTGCACCAAAAGCAAGCGATTCCATATCCCATCGTAACTGGCTGTGGCCTGCAGGCGTTGTATAAATCTCTGCAGGAACCTCAAAATATTTCACATTCACATTGTTGTCTTCAGCCAAAAACTTCAAAAACACATCTGACTTTGGCCTGTTAGAAGTTAAGATTGTTACCTTATGGGCATGCGCAAGCCTCTTTGCCTGTTCTAGAGGCACGATCTCGCCCCCGCCAGTATAATAACTCACCCTCGGCTGATGAATGGCAATCCTCATTCTTTCACCTCTTTGATTTCATAGGACCACAGCTCGGCAATACTTTCAGAAGTGTATATGCCCTTTTCAAACTGCTCATTTGTGACATTCTCCAATGTCTTGTAAAGCTCAAATGCAAGTCGCTCAGCAGGGCTAAGCACGAGAAACTCGTCATTCAAATAAGTCTCCTCATCGTGTGCCACTTTGGCAAATTGTGGATTCTTTCTAACAGTATTTTCTAAATCCTTGTAAATCCGTGCATAAATCCTGATGTAATGCTTAATATCATCAATAGGATAAAAATCAACATTTGCATCATAAAGCATCCTTGAGGATCCTGGGCCATACCTTGTATTGATTGATAGGTTCAGCCAAAGGTCCTCCCCAACTGCATCCAGTGGGACATCCCAAACAGAATAATCACTGATTGAAAAGCAGCGTCCATGTATCATAATTTTTGATCTGACCTCAAACTCTGCACCAATAGGTTGAGGGTCACTATATGCATATGGATGATAGGCTGAAACGTCATACACAGCCAGCTGTGATTTTGGATGATGGGCTCTAAAGTTTAGCATCTGATGGATTATCATGTCGTGAACACTAAGGTTTCTTGGAATAATTGGGGAAGGATGTGCACCAACCATCATAAGGTCATTATGCTTTGTGTATTGCTTAATAAACTTACACAAAACATCCTCTCTAATCAAAGCATCTGCATCAAGAAAAGTGATTATTCCTGGCTGCAAGTATTCTTTTGCATATTCCATGGCTGCTGTTTGAGCTAAAACCATTCCTCTCTTTTCTGATTTAATAACATGTACTGGCACAACGTAATCACTGGCAATATTCTTTGCTACACCTTCGCTGTTGTCAGTGCAACCATTAATGCATAGTATAACATCAATTCCAAAACTGGTTTCAGAAATTGTCTTTATAGCAGCAATCTCAAGAAACCTCATAGACTTTTCTAGTATTCGTTCCTCATTATAAACAGGAACAGCAACTGTCATATGCTTATTTTCCGCATTTAACATTATTCCCCCCTACACAGAAGTAATCTAAGGGTTATTTATTTATAAATCTTTAGATATTTTACTACTGCAAAGGCATTATAAAAGGTAGGATTTGTATATCACCTCTTGTTTTGGCCATACTTGACAAGTTAAACTCAATAAACTGAGCACTGAGATATTGCACTTGGATGGATTTACATTGGCAACCCATCAGAAAGCTAATCTTTTTCAATATTTAAATTTATGCTATGACTTTTTCTTTGCCCATGCAGGCCTTTCAATGGGCTGAAATTCTTGCTTGTACCAGTCTTTTCTCTCTACTGCCTTTTGCGCATTTGAAATCATTGTGTGGAGTGTGCTGTTTATAGAAAGATACAATTCAACATTTGAAAGCATGTCCTCCAACTCATTTGTGTCAATGCCCTCGCAGGGCTGGGCTCTGGCTTTTTCACAAGCACAATTAACTTCATCAATATAATCAGGTATGTTATCATCAACCGAAATAAGTGAATTATAAAGGTCGAAAATCGCAAATCTCAACTCTGCTACTCTATTACTGTTAATCCAGCTTGCCAGCCACTCCTCAAGTTCTTCCTGGACAGAAATGTTATTCAGTCGTTCTATTTGCTTCTTGGTTTTAGAATAAACATCCAAGGTTTCTTTTGGAACATCAAAACCAAGTTCTTTTAAGCATTTTGCGTATTCTGACGCAGCTGATGACATACTATATAAAGAACCTTTGTCATGCAAAACCACATAGAAATTCATAAACCTAAGTGAAAAGTATAAGCCAGCATTGCAGGCAACTGCCAGTTTGCTTCTGATTTCTTCAATCTTTTCAGGCTCTCCTGGCAAGCTACCCAATGAATAAACAGCATCTTTCATCAGATAATAAGGTTCCATCGGTGATTTAACACATATAGCGTTGCAGGGTCCGCCCTCATTTTCTGCGTTAATCGCTTCGTTCAAAGAATTAATACTGCCGCGGACAGGATCATGCCAACAATAGTAAACCACTTCATCAACACTCTGCATTTTAGACATATCAAGAGTCCTGAGAGATGCTAATAAATTTAAAGATTTGTGTATTATGAATTATATATCAGCTAACATAGGTTGTATATATAACGAGAAATATGCATGGAATGAAGCAAATATTATCTAAGAAAATTTTTAGGCATAGTTACTTTTTCTTGTATCTCCTGTATCCTAACAACTTATCATAATCCTTATGGCTGACAATGTCAATAACAAACGCAATTATTTCAAGTGTGCTTTCCCCGTCAGTAAGCGTGTAAAGCATCCGCCAATAGTTTGGTAATTCCACTCTGAATAAGTTTGTTACTCCATATTTTGTTTTATATTCCTCTGGAATCAATCTTTTTGCTATTGGGTCACCATAGTGGATGTTGGATTTGATAATCTCTATTTTCTTGTCAATTGCATTTAAGAGCATTCTTTCATTTTTTGAGGTTGGAGCATGCTGATTCAGATAAGTGTAAACCTGCGTTGCTTCACTTGAGAAAACAACTTTGATATCTTTCATTATTCATAAAAGAGAAAAGTCCTTAATATTGCTTTACACAAAAAATCTGTAAGATTTTCAGAATTGAAGCCCTTTATTTATTGCTTGTCTCAACTTTGGATTTGTGTTGTGTATCCAGGTTATTCCTCTTATGCTTACTGCTATCTTGTTGCTTTCTTCAAGGTATTC